>DATLUU010000520.1:0-3001 GCA_035577885.1 Verrucomicrobiia bacterium | reverse complement strand
TTCGCGAGCGTGTTCCCCGAGGAGCGCGCGTTCACGCAGACGTTCACGCTGCCGGGGGGCATGCGCTCGCCCAACTTCATCCTCCTCGTCTACGCGCCGCACACGTTCCACTTCCTCCTCGTCGTGGTGACGTCGTTCCTGCCCGGCGAGGGAGCGTCGCACGCGAGCGTGGGCTTCGGGCGCTCGCTCATCGACCTCTTCACCGTGCTCGGACGGCTGTTCCTGAGCATCCACCAGTCGCTGTTCTCGCTCGTCGACCTCGGCTTCGGCGCCGCCGCCGTGGCGCTGCTCATCAACAGCCTGCGCCGCCAGCAGGCGCCGCGCGTGCGCCAGCAGCTGCTCGCCATCTCCATCGGGCTCGTGAGCTGCCTCGTGCTCTACGCGTTCGCGACCACGATCCCGACGCTGCTCGGGCGGCCGCTCGAGCGCAGCATGCAGGCCGCGCTCACCACCGCGGCGTTGACACTCGGCTCGGGCTCGATCGCCTATGCGATGGTGCGCTACAAGTTCCTCGACACCAAGCTGATCGCCCGCCGCGGCATCCTCTACGCGCTCGCTTCGGCGCTGCTGATCGGCTTCTACCTCACCGTGGTCGAACGGGTGAACCGCATGGTCGCGGCGGCGTTCGGGATCGATGCGCGCACCGTCGAGCCGGTGCTGCTGATCATCGCGCTGACGCTGTTCCAGCCGGCGGTGGCCAAGTTGGAGGACTCGCTCGACAAGATGTTCCTGCGCGATCCCACCGACTACCGGAACGTGCTGCGCGCGCTCGGGCGCGAGCTGCAGACCACGATCGACCTCGAGGACCTGCTCAACCGCTCCATCCGCACGCTCACCGAGGCGCTGCTGCTGCGCTCGTCGTACATGGTGGCGATCACCGCCGAGGGTCCGGTGGCGCGCACGGGCGCGGGCGAGCCGCTGTTGCGGGAGTCGCTCGACGGCATCGCCGCCATCATGACGCGGCTCTCGACGCAGTCGCCGAGCTACCGGCTCTCGGATCCCGTCGACGGGCTGAAGCGCGTCGACCGCGAGCTGCTGGTGAGGAAGCTCGGCATCGAGCTGATGGTGCCGCTGCGCTGGCGCAACGAGACGCTCGGCATCGTGCTGCTGGGGGAGAAGATCACCGGCACCGAGTTCACGAGCGAGGACGTGACGCTGCTGAACAACCTCGGCTCGCAGATGGGCGTGTCGCTCCAGAACGCGCTGCTGCTGCGCGATCGCTTGAAGGTCGCGCGCATCGAGGAGGAGCTGAACCTCGCCCACCAGATCCAGCAGACGTTCTTGAAGAACGAGTTCCCGGCGCTGCCGCGCTGCGAGGTCTACGCCATCAACCTGCCGAGCCGGCAGGTGGGTGGCGACTACTACGACGTCGTCACCGCGCCCGACGGCTCGTTCCTCGTCGCCATCGCCGACGTCGCCGGCAAGGGCGTGCCCGCCGCACTGCTCTCGAGCATGCTGCAGGCGGCGCTGCGCACGCAGGCGTCCTCGGTGCACTCGCCCGCGGAGATCCTGCGCAACGTGAACACGCTCGTCTACCGGAGCACGGCGGTGCACCAGTTCGCCACGTTCTTCCTCGCGCACGTGAGCGCGGACGGCCGGCGCATGACGTACTGCAACGCCGGGCACAACTGGCCGGTGCTGCTGCGCCGGAACGGCGAGCGCGAGTGGCTCAAGTGCGGCGGCACGATCCTCGGCATCATGGAGAACGTGGCCATGGAGGAGGCGGCGTTCGAGCTCTCGCCCGGCGACGTGCTCGTGTTCTACACCGACGGCATCAGCGAGGCCACGAACGTGGACGGCGAGCTCTACGGTGAAGAGCGGCTGGTCGAGTTCATCTCCAGCCTGCCGCCCTCGCTCCACCCCGAGGCGATCGCCCAGGGCATCCTGCGCGAGGTGGAGCGCCACCTCGGCCGGCTCGAGGCCCAGGACGACCGCACGCTGGTGGTGCTGCGCGTCCAGGAGGCCGCCCGCGAGGGCGTCGAGAGCGGTCCCGAGCGCGAGGCGGTCGCGGCGCGCTGAGCTCCGGGGGAGCCGGCGCGGACGGATGAGACGGGGGATTTCCCACCCCGAAGCGCGGCGGGATGTTAGGCTCCCTCGGGGTTGCGGCCGCGGCCGCAGCCCGGCAGTTCGCCTTGGCGCCCTGGAGCTCCCCGTGCCCCGAGCCGCCCCACCGAGCCCCAGCCCGCACCGGAGCGCCGCCCGCGCCCGCCTCACCGGCGTCCTCCTCGCCGGCATCCTCGCCGCCGTCATCTTGGCCGCCCCGCGTGCCCAGGCGGTACCGCTCTTCGCCGCCGACTACCTGTCGTTCGACACCGGCGGGCGGCCGTTCTCGGTGGCCGTGGCGGACCTGAACCGCGACGGGCTCCCCGACCTCGTGACCGCCGACCAGACCACCGGCTCGCTCACCGTGCTCCTGGGGTTGGGAGACGGCAACGTGGATCTGGGGTCGCTGTTCTTCGGCGGCAACTCGCCGATCTCCGTCACCACCGGTGACCTGAACGGCGACGGCATCCCCGATGCCGTGGCCGCCGACATGAGCGGGGACAGCGTCTCGGTATTGATCGGGGTCGGGGACGGCTCGTTCAGGACCAAGCGCGGGATCCACACCGGCTCGGCGCCGTTCTGCGTCGCCATCGCCGACATGGACCGGGACGGCCGCCAGGACCTGGTGGTGGCGAACGAGCGCGCCAACTCGGTCTCCGTGCTCCTCGGGCTCGGCGACGGGACGTTCAAGCCGAGGATGGACATCCCCGCCGGCGTGGACCCGGTCGCGCTCGCGATCGCCGACCTCAACCTGGACGGCAAGCCGGACGTCGCGGTCGTCAACGCGACGTCGAACTCGCTCACGGTCCTGCTCGGCGACGGCACCGGCTCGTTCACGAACACCATCGACCGGCCCACGGGGACGAACCCGTTCTCGGTGGCGATCGCCGACCTGAACGGCGACGGGGTGCCCGATGCCGCGATCGCGAACCAGGGCTCGAACACCGTGTCCGTGATG
>DATLUU010000519.1:0-3215 GCA_035577885.1 Verrucomicrobiia bacterium | reverse complement strand
CGCTTGATCAGCAGCGCGAGCGCCCAGAAGTGCGGAGGCGTCCAGAGGAAGACGATCAGGAAGAGAAGCAGCGCGGAGATCGTCAGCTGCCCGGTCGCCGCCGCCCAGCCGACGAGCGGCGGCACCGCGCCGGCGGCTCCGCCGATGACGATGTTCTGCGGCGCCGAGCGCTTCAGCCAGCGCGTGTAGACGAGCACGTAGAAGAGCCCACCGACGAGCGCAAGCGCCGCCGTGAGCACGTTCACGAGCGACGCCAGCAGGACGAACGAGAACGCCATCAGCGTCAGCCCGAACTCGAGCGCCCGCTCCGGCGTGACCCGATCCTCCGCGACGGGCCGGTGCCCGGTGCGGCGCATCAGCCGGTCGAGGTCGCGGTCGAGGACGTGGTTGAGCGCGCTGGACCCCCCGCAGGCGAGCGCGAGGCCAGCCATGGTGACGGCGAACGTCCCGAGCGGCGGCACGCCTTGCGCGCCGACGAACATCCCGGCCGCGCCCGTCAGCAGGAGCAGCGACATGATCCGCGGCTTCGTCAGCGTCACGTAGTCCCGCCAGGTCGCCCGGCCGACTGGCTCGCCGCGGAAGGTCTGGACGACGAGCACGAGCGCGGAGGCGAGCGAGAGGCCGGCAAGCGCGAGGTGCGCCGGGGTCGAGATCACGAGCGCGGCGGCCAGGAACGAGAACAGCGCGAGCAGCGCTGGCCCGAGCAGGCGCCGGTGGGCGACCCAGCCCGCGGCGACGAGGGCGGCGAGCGGCGGTAGCGCGACGGCGGCGAGCACGCGGTGCGCGGCATCGAGTGAAAGCGCGCCGCTGACGACGGCCGCACAGCATGCGCCGGCGGCCGTGAGCGCGGTCAGGCGCAGCCAGGGCCCGGGGCGCGAGCTAGGCACCGGCCTCCGCGATGCGGCGCCGGAGATCCCGCAGCGGGCGGGCGCTCGTCACGTAGGGAACCTTGTCGAAGTTGTGCGCCGGCGGCGGCGAGGTCGTGTACCACTCGAGCGTGTCGGCGAGCCACGGGTCGTTCACGGCGCGGACGCCTGAGCGGGTCGTCTTGACCACGTCGATCAGGAAGACGAAGACGCCGAGCGCCATGATCCCGGAGCCGATCGTCGACGTCAGGTTGTACCACTCCCAGGCGCCGCCGTAGTGGTAGGTGTAGATCCGCCGCGGCATCCCGAGCAGGCCCAGCATGTGCATCGGGAAGAAGGTCAGGTTCATGCCGACGAAGATCAGCCAGAACGAGATCTTCCCGAGGCGCTCGTCGAGCATCTTCCCGAAGATCTTCGGCCACCAGTAGAAGAAGGCCGCGAAGACGGCGAAGATCGAGCCGCCGAAGAGCACGTAGTGCAGGTGCGCGACCACGAAGTACGTGTCCTGCGCCTGCCAGTCGAACGGGTACGCGGCCACGAAGATGCCCGAGAGCCCGCCGATCGTGAAGATGACGATGAACCCGAGCGCGAACAGCATCGCCGTGTCGAAATGGATGTTGCCGCGCCAGGTGGTCGCGAGCCAGTTGAAGATCTTGATCCCGGTCGGGATGGCGATGATCATCGACGAGATCATGAAAAAGCCCTGCAGGTAGCCGGGCAGGCCGACCGTGAACATGTGGTGGGCCCAGACCAGCATCGAGTAGAAGCCGATCGCCACGGTCGAGACCGCGATCGCCGTGTAGCCGAAGATCGGCTTGCGCGAGAAGACGGGGATGATCTCCGAGATCACGCCCATCGCGGGCAGGATCATGATGTAGACCTCGGGGTGCCCGAAGAACCAGAAGACGTGCTGGTAGAGGAGGGCGCTGCCGCCCTTGTCCGGGATGAAGAAGTGCGTGCCGGCCTGTCGGTCGAGCAGGAGCATCGTCAGCCCGGCTGAAAGCGCGGGCAGCGCGACCACGAGCAGCGCCGAGTAGACCTCCATCGCCCAAACGAACAGCGGGATGCGCATCCACGACATGCCCGGCGCGCGGAGCCGGTGGATCGTGACGAGGAAGTTGATCGCTCCCGCGAGCGACGAGAGCGTCAGCACGTGGAGCGAGAGGATCCAGAAGTCCATCCCGTGGCCGGGTGTGTACATGGCCTCGCTCAGCGGCGCGTAGCCCGTCCAGCCCGCGCGGGGGGCGCCGCCCGCCGCGAACCAGGACGAGTAGAGGATGACCCCGCCTAGCAGGAAGAGCCAGTACGAGAGCGCGTTCAGCCGCGGGAAGGCCATGTCGCGGGCCCCGATCATCAGGGGCACGAGGTAGTTGCCGAGCCCGGCCCAGATCGGCACGACGACCAGGAAGATCATCGTCGTGCCGTGCATCGTGAACAGCTCGTTGTAACTGTTCTTCGTCACGATCTGCTCGTTGGGCGTGGCGAGCTGCGCACGCATCAGGAGCGCGAGGATCCCGCCCGCGACGAAGAAGACGAGCGTGGTCACGATGTAGAGGATCCCGATGCGCTTGTGGTCGACGGTCGTCAGCCAGCTCGAGAGTCGGCCGCGCGAGACGACGATCGAGGCGGGCGGTCGCTCTGCCCTAGCCGCCACTGGCACCACCGACCTTGAAGCGCGTGTGCAGGTAGGCGATCAGCGCGTCGATCTGGAACTGCGACCAGTCGTTCCCCACGGCGGGCATCTTGCCGACGCCGGTCCTGAGGATGCTCGTCAGCCCCGACTTGTTGCCGAGCAGCGGGTTCGTCGCGATGTTCGGGCCGACCGCGCCCTGGCCGGCGAGGCCGTGGCACTTCGCGCAAACCCCGACGAAGGTCTCCTTGCCGAGCGCCTCCTTGTCGGTTTTCCGCTGCTGGATGAACGCGGCGTACCGGGCGGCGGGGAGCACCTCGACCTGCGCGAGCATCTGGGCGTGGAGCAGCCCGCAGAACTCGGCGCACTGGCCGCGGAAGGTGCCGAGCTTCGTCGCGAGCCACGTCGTCTCGTTGGGATGGCCCGGGATCGCGTCGAGCTTGCCACCGAGCGCCGGCACCCACCAGCTGTGGTTGACGTCGTGCGAGACGATCCGCAGGCGCACCGGCTTGTTGTACGGCAGCCGCAGGTGGTCGACCGAGACGGCGCCGTTCGGGTACGTGAACTCCCAGTAGTACTGGTGGCCGTCGATCCGGACGATCTGCCGCGCAGGAGTGCTCGTCGGCGAGCCGGAGGTGGCGCCGATGTCGGAGACCTTCCAGAAGACGAAGCCGGCGATGATCGCGAGGATCACGACGGGCCCGGCGGTCCAGGCGAGC
>DATLUU010000518.1:0-2702 GCA_035577885.1 Verrucomicrobiia bacterium | reverse complement strand
GCACCGCTGTCGCTCGGGCCGTGGCGCGCCGAGGGCCGGCTCGAGCCCGCGAAACAGGTGGGCGGCGATCTCTTCGACTACTTCGTGCTCGATGCCGAGCGCGCGGCGGTGGTGATCGCCGACGTCTCGGGCAAGGGCGTGCCCGCGGCACTCCTCGTCTCCACCGTGGCGAGCTCGGTGCGCGCGTTCGCGGACGGCGTCCACTCGCCCCGGCAGGTGGTCGAGCAGGTCAACCGCGCCGCGGTGCGCTCGTCGGCAGGCGGGAAGTTCGTGACGTTCTTCTACGCCGAGCTGGACCACGCGCACGGGAACATCCGTTACGTGAACGCCGGCCACAACTTCCCGCGGCTCCGCCGCGCCTCGGGCGAGCTGGTGACGCTGGAGAAGGGCGGCATGCCGCTCGGGCTCTTCGAGGGACTGCCGTACGAGTCGGGCGAGCAGTCGTTCGCGCCGGGCGACGCGCTGCTGCTCTTCAGCGACGGCATCTCCGAGGCCGTCGACGGCTTCAACCAGGAGTACGGTGAGGACCGGCTCGACGCGCTGTGGAAGCAGCACGGCGCCGGCGCCGGCGCCGCCATGCTCGACCTGGTCTACGAGGACGTCATCCGCTTCCGGGGGATCGCTCCGCAGAACGACGACATGACCATGGTGGTCGTATCGCCCGCCGCCGGAGCGTGATCCGCCGGCGATTCTGGCAGGCGGTGGGCCTTGTGCTCGCGGCCCTCGCCCTGTGCGTGGCCATCGCCGTGGTGCGCGTGGCGCCGATCGACGTGCGCGGGCTCGCGCGCCGCCCGCCCACCCGCACCGCGATGATGCTCGAGCGCGAGCGCGAGGCGCACGCGCAGCGCCGCTATTACCAGGAGTCGTGGCACTGGGTGCCGCTCGAGCGCATCTCCGCCACGCTCCGCCGCGCCGTGCTCGTTGCCGAGGACGACAAGTTCTTCACCCACGACGGCCTCGACTGGGACGAGATCCGCATCTCCGCGCAGCGGAACCTGCGCGCGCACAAGATCGTGCGCGGCGGCAGCACGATCACGCAGCAGCTGGCGAAGAACCTGTGGCTCGGCTCGTCGCGCACGCCGTGGCGCAAGTTCGAGGAGCTGATCCTCGCCATGCGCCTCGAGCGCGAGCTGACGAAGCGCCGCATCCTCGAGCTCTACCTGAACACGATCGAGTGGGGCGATGGCATCTTCGGCGTGGACGCGGCCGCGCGTTACTGGTTCGGCGTCGGCGCGGGCTCGCTGGATGCGAACCAGTCCATCCGCCTGGCCGCCGTGATCATCAACCCGCGCGTGTTCTCCCCGGTGACGCCGAGCGAGCGCATCGAGAACCGCATCAAGACGATCGCGCAGCGGCTCCGGCGACGCGGCGCGATCAGCGAGGACCAGTACCGCGTCACGCTCGGCCTGCCGCCGGAGGCCGAGGCGCCGGCGGTCGACTCGACGCTGATCGCGCGCCCCGACACCACCTCGGTCCCGCCGGCGGGAAGCGAACCCGCGCCGGTGGAACCCGCCCCCGAGGCGCCGGACACGGCCGCGGCCGACACGCTCAGCATCATCGGCTAACACTCGGGGTCGTTCTGGCGTCATGTTCTTCGAGAACCGGCCCGCTAAGTGGCCATGGGAGACCTCGGCCTGTCGCGACCAAGCCCGGCGCCTGACCCGCACGAACCGGCCGCGCCCGTCGACGCCCCGCTGGTGGCCGCGGCGAGGCGCGGCGATCGCGCCGCGTTCGGCGCGCTCTACCGCCGGCACGCGCGGCTGGTGCAGGCGGTGCTCCTCGCGCGGGTGGCGCCGGACAGTGTGGCGGATCTCGTGCACGACGTATTCCTCCAGGCCATGAACCGATTGCAGGCGTTGCGGGACGACAGCGCGTTCGCGCCGTGGATCGCGACCATCGCGCGCCGGCGCGCGGCCGACTGGCGGCGCCGTCGTCGCGACACGGTACCGTTGGAGGAAGCGATGCCCGAGGCGGCGGCGACCGAGGCGGATCCCGAGGGGGCGTTCGACGCCCAGGCGGCGGTCGCGGCCATACACTCGCTGCCGGAGGCCTATCGAGAAACGCTGATGCTGCGCTTCGTCGCCGGGCTGAACGGGCCCGAGATCGCGGCGCGCACCGGGCTCACGCACGGCTCGGTGCGCGTGAACCTGCACCGCGGCGTGGAGATGCTGCGGAAGAAGCTGCGGGAGGAAACGGGTCATGCGTGAAGAGGACGAGCCGCTCTTCAGCCGGCGCGGGGCGTTGCCGGACGACCTCGCGCGCCTCGAGCGCGCGCTCTCGACGCTGCCGCTGCCGCCCGAGCCCGACTGGGACGCTCCTCCCCGCCGCGAGCGCCGCTCGCCCGCGCTCGCCTGGGCCGCGGCGGCCGCCGTGCTGCTCGTCGCGTTCGCGGGCCTGCGGCTCGCGGGCGACGCCTGGCGCGTGGAGCCGCTCGCGGGCTCGCCGTCGCTCGGCGGCGTGGCGTTCGCCGGGCGTGTCGCGCTGGGCGGCCGCGTGAGCACGGACGCTCACTCGCGCGCCCGGCTCGAGGTCAAGGGCCTGGGCGTCGTGGAGCTCGAGCCCGGGAGCGTGCTCCGGCGCGTGCGCGGGCGCGGCTCCGAGCGGAAGCTCGCGTTGGACCACGGCACGCTCCACGCGTTCATCCAGGCGCCGCCGCGGCAGTTCATCGTCGAGACACCGGTGGGCGTGGCGACCGATCTCGG
>DATLUU010000517.1:0-2758 GCA_035577885.1 Verrucomicrobiia bacterium | reverse complement strand
CCCGAGCTCGGTCGCGCGCGCGACGCGTGCGCCGGCGCCCGCGGGCAGCTCGCCGTGGGCGAGCGTGCACGCCGCGGCGAGCTCGAGCGCGGTCTTGAGCACGGCGTGGCGCGATTGGAGCCGCGGGGCCGCGTTCCCCGCCCACGCGGCGTCCGCCCACAGCAGCTCGAACGCGCGGTTCTCGAGCAGCAGGAGCCGCTCCTCGGCGTCGATCGCCGCGGGCTCCCAGCGCGGCAGCCGCGCGAGCACGCCGGCGTCGCCGGCGACGACACGGCCCGACCGCGCCAGCTCCACGGTGCCGGGCCGGGCCGGCATGCGCGCGAGCCCGGCGGTCGAGACGAACGCCACCTCGACCGGCGCCAGCAGGCCCCACTCCAGGCGCTCGCGCGCGCTCGCGATCGGCGCGCCACCGGCGCGCGCGGCCGCGGCCGCCGACTCGGTGCGCATCACCGCGTAGAGGTCGACGTCGGAGAGCGAGACGGTGCGGCCGTCGAGCGGCGTCCACACCGCCTCGCCCGTGGCGTGGCTGCCGGAGAGGATCAGCGCCTCGAGCCCGGGGCCGGCGCGCTCGCCCGCGCGCTCCAACGCCGGGCGCAGCACGTCCGAAACTTCGAAGCCCGTGCCCGGCGCCAACCGGTCCACGGGCTCCTCGGGAACGCCGGGGACGGCGTTCACGCCCGTCTCCGGACGGACCGGGGAGGCCGGCTCACCCGCTGCGCCTGCAGCGGGTCGATGGTCCGGAGCGACGGCCAGGGCGGTGGCAGGGGGGCCTCGCGTGCGCGGCGCATGGATTCTCGAACGACCTCGGTGCGTCAGGCTAGATGCGGCGGTAGATGAACCCCGGGATCTCGTGGATGCGGCGGTTGAGCACGGTGCCGAGCACGCGGCCGCCGTTCTTGCGCAGCACCTCCACGGCGCGGGTCACGACCGGCCGCTTGATGCGGCCCGCATGCAGCACCATGACCACGCCGTCGACCTGCGCCCCGAGCGAAGCGGCCTCCGGGGATTCCACCACCGGCGGGCCGTCGATCACCACCCAGTCGAACGCGCCCACCGCGGCGTCGATGATCGAGCGGATCGCAGGTGCGCTGACGATGCCGGTGCGCACCGCTTCCTCGGTCGCCGGGATCGCGGCCAGGTTCGGCGTCATCACGCCCGCGAGCGACGGCGAGGCGACGTGCGGGTCGAGCAGGCCGTAGCGCTGCGAGTCGTCGGCGTAGCAGATCGGTCGCGCCGCGTGCGCGTCGACGAACAGCACGCGGGCGTCGCTGTGCGCCAGCGTCTGCGCGAACTGCAGCGCCACCGTGCTCGTGCCCTCGCCGCCCTGGGCGCTCATGAACATCACCGAGCGCGTGACGCGGTCGGAGAGCGCGTTCTCGAGGTTCAGCCGCAGCGCCGTGGTCTCGCGCACCGCGTCCTCGGTCATCTCCACGCCGCCGAGCAGCGGCAGCGGCACGAGCGCGCCGTCGGCCGGCGCGGGTCCCCAGCCGGGCACGTGCTCCTGCGCCGGCGCTGGGGCCGGTGCCGGCGATTGCCTGGCCTCGGCCTTCCTTAGCGCGTCGTAGATCCGGGTCATGTCGCTCTCCCTGCGATTCTAGCGTTGACGGCGGCGGCGTTCGCCCATCGACGCCAGCACCGGAAGGTCCAGGTATTCCTCGGCCTGGTTCGCCGTGCGCACGGTGAGGTCCATGCCGTCGATGAAGAACGCGATGGCGATGCCGACGATGAGGCTGAACGCCGGCGCGAGCGCCAGGCGGACGAGGTCGAGCGGGTTCGAGGGCTCGGCGGGGCTCGCGGGCGAGAGCACGACCACGTTCACGTCGGTCATGGTGTTTGCCGTGATCGCCGCCTCGTCCTGGTTGGAGAGCAGCTCGCGCAACCGCTCGCGAAGCTGGACCAGCTCGGCATCCATCTCGTCCGTCTGCTTCAAGCTCTGCGGCGCGGCCGCGAGCTGCTCGTGCACCTCGGCGAGCTGCTGGTCGATGACCGTGACCCTCGCCTGCAGCGACTGGGTGCGCGAGGCGGCGAGGCGCAAGCGCTGCTCGACCTCCTTGCGCAGCAGGCCCCGCAGCGTCTCCAGCGTGTGTTTCGCCGCCACCACCTCCTGCGCGTCGTCGCGCAGCGTCTCGGTGAGCAGGGCGATCTTCGCCTCCTGGTCGACGACGCGCTGCTTGAGCGTCACCAGGGCGCTCTCGTTCGTGTAGGTCTGGGCGCCGTCGAACGTCGGCAGGTCCATCTCCGGGTCGTCCTGCATCTTCTTCATCTGCTCCTCACCGGCCTGGGCGGCGGCGAGGTCGGCGGCGAGGTCGCTGCGGCGGTTCTCGAGCTGGGATTCCTGCGCCAGCCAGCTCTGGGTCTGCGCCAGCGGCGAGGTCATGCCGCTCTGCTCGCCCAGCGCGCGGCGATCCTCCATCAGCTTGTTGATGCGGGCGTTCAGGTCCGCGACTTCCTTCTCGAAGAACCGCTCCGGCTTGTCGGAGGTGAGCTTGTCCCGGTGGTACTCGAGGTAGGCGTCCATCAGGGCCTTGCAGCCGATCTGCGCCGCCGTCGGATCGAGATCGTTGTAGCCCATGGCGATGACGTTGGTCTTGCCCACCACCTCGAGGTCGATCCGCGCGGGGTCGAACTTCACGTCCACGTGCTCGCGCTTGCTCTGCTCGGCCACGAGGTCCGCGGCGCGGTGGATGACAGGCTGGCTCTTCATGATCTGCATCTCGCTGCCGAGGTCCTGCTCCCAGTCGCTGAAGATCTGGCGATC
>DATLUU010000516.1:0-5275 GCA_035577885.1 Verrucomicrobiia bacterium | reverse complement strand
GGTGGGCGAGAGGTGGGCGCTCGTCACCCAGTCGGTCGGGTTCTGCACCCAGTGCTCGCGCGACTGGTCGAGGTCGGAGGCGATGCGGATGTCGAGCGGCTTGTCCTCACCGCTCGCGACGTCGAGCACGCGCAGGTCGGCACCCAGCTGGTAGACGATCTTCCCCTGGTCGAGCGAGGCGCCGAGCACGTCCCAGCCGTCGTGATGCGTCAGCTGCCGCGCGTCGCTGCCGTCGTGCTTCACCGACCACAGGTTCATGCTGCCGCTGCGGTCGTCGACGAAGTAGATGCGCCCCTGAAACGGCATCGGGGTGCGGTTCGCGGCCGAGTCCCCGGGCATGAGTCGCTTCGCCTCCGCCGACCCGCCGGCCCACGTCCACAGCTGCTGGATCGTGCCGCCGCGGTAGCGCCGCGTGTTGCTGATGTTCGGCTCCTGGCGGGTGAACACGAGCGTGCCGCCGTCCCACGCGCCCTCGGCCGCCTGCGACAGCGCGATCGCGCGCCGGGCGCCGCTCACCGGGTGCACGGCGAAGAGCTGTCCCGCGGGCAGCCCCGAGCCGCGACGCGACGTGAACAGCACCTCGCCCTGCGGCGTCCAGCCCACGACCAGGTCGCGGAGCCCGTCCCACGTGAGCCGCTTCGGCAGCCCGCCCGCGAGCGGCATCACGTACACCTCGGTGGGTCCGTCGTACGTCGCGGAGAACGCCACCGTACGGCCGTCGGGCGAGATCGCCGCGCGCGTCTCCTCGCCGAGGTGCGAGGTGAGTCTTTGTGCCACGCCGCCCGCGAGCGGCACGCGCCACAGGTCGCCCTCGGCGGTGAACACGATCGTGCCCGCGCGCAGCGACGGAAAGCGGTAGTAGCCGAGGGTGGAGTTCGCTTGGGTATCCACTTCGGCGGCCGCAGCCGCGCGAGCCGCGACCGCGCCGGTCACCAGGATGGCAACGACGAGATGCGACAGCACGCGTGCGGGTGGACGATGACGCATGGCGGCGGCCCCCGGGTGGAATGTGTCGAGCGAGCGGGGAATGTCGCATCCGTGCGCACCCGCGGCAACGCACGAACCGACCCGCGCGGCACCCTCAAGGCCGGGCGCGCGCGTGCCGATACCTCCGGTGAGGTCGTCCCCGGTGCGGGACCGCGGGCCGGCATCGCCGACAGGAGGGGCCATGACGGGTACCGAGGGCCTTCGCGATCACGAGTACGGGGCGCTGATGGAACGGGCGCGCGACCTCGACCGGACCGCACACTGGAGCTGGACCGGCGCCGCGATCGCGAGCGCCGCGCTGCTCTCCAACGCGATCGGCGCGCGCAACGCCGGCCAGATGCTCGCGGTCGTCGTGTGCGCGGCGCTCGGCTACTACGCCAACCTGCGTGCACGCCGGCAGGCGCGCCTGGTCGATGGCTACCTGCAGGAGTTCCACGAGACGGACCGCTCCGGCGCCCAGTGGCACTCGAGGCTCGCGCAGCTCGACGCGCTCCCCGGCGCCCCTGATCGCACCGACTGGGCGCCGCTCGCGCTCTCGAACCTGCTCTCGCTCGTGGCGGTCGTGTTCGGTTGGGTGTTCGCCGGCGATTCGTCGAGGGGCGAGCTGATGGGTGGGCTCACCACTATCGCCGCGGTCGCGTTCTCCGTGCACTCGATCCTCGAGAGCATGCACAACGCGCAGATCGCGGCGGCCTCGAAGTGGGCGCAGGTCGGCGAGCCGCTCCGCGAGGTGAAGGCGGAACGCAAAGCGGGCTAGACAACATTCGGATACGCCGCGCGATCGCTTGGCGCGCCGCAACGTCACGGCGGGGGCTACTTGCTCCCGCCGTTCGCCTTCCGGAACGCGTCGCGCTCCTTGCGCGCCAGCGTCAGCACGTCCTGTGGGATCCTGACGCCGGCCATGGCCGTGGCGAACTCCTCCGCGACCGAGCGGAACTGCGCCTGGTCCGCGGGCGAGACCGCGTTCACGGTGAGCCCGCGCTTCTTCATCTCGCCCACCGCCGTGGTGTCCTGCCGCGGCACCTCGATCTCGAGCCGCTTCTCCATGCGGTCGCACGCCGCCTGCACCTTCGTCCGATCGGCCTCCGGGAGCTTGAGCCACGCGGCCTTGCTCATCACCAGGCCTCCGACCAGCGGCGCCATGCCCATGCCGATCATGTTCGGCGTCTGCCGGTACCACTGGAGCGTGAGGCCCAGCAGCGGCGTCGTGGGGTAAGAGTCGATCATCCCCGTCTGCAGCCCGGTCATGATGTCGGTGGCCGCGAGCGGCACGGGATTGAAGCCCTTCGCCTTCCACACCGCCACCATCTGGTCGTCGCCCGCCCACGTGAACATCTTCGTGTGGCGCAGGCCGTCCACGGTCCCGACCGGCTCCTTGGTGAAGAAGTACACCCAGCCGCCGTGGCCCCAGGAGAGCAGCACGAACCCCTTGGCGTCGAGCCGCTGCTTCAACACCGGCTCGAGCTTGTCGAGCGTGGCGAACAGCTCGGGGTAGGAGGTGAAGAACATGGGCACGTTGAAGACATTGAACGAGGGATCGATCGACGCCAGCCCCGCCGTGGTGATCGCCGCGGCCTGGAGCTGCCCGATGCGCATCTTCCGCACCACGTCGGGCTCGTCGCCGGCGACACCGCCCGGATAGACGCGCAACGAGACGCGCCCCTGCGTGGACGAGGTCCACTCGGCACCCATGTCGCGCAGCGCCTTGTCCCACACCGAGCCCTCGGGGACGAGCGTGGCGAGCTTGACCACGGCCGGCGCCTGCGCCATGGCAGGCGAGAGCGCGACGAGCGAGAGCAGGGAAGCCAACAGCGCGGCGAGCGAACGCCCGCCGCGACGGGTCTTGCGGATCATCGTTTCTCCTGAGAGGAGGTGGAATCGGGAGCGGTACTGTCGTCGATGAAGAAGTCGGACTCGCGCTCGAGCAACGACTTCGCCTTGCGCTGGATCACGATCGTGGCCAGGCGCTGCGACGGGTCCTTGTCCGGGTCGAACTGCAGCGCGTGCTCCAGCAGCCGGCGGAACTCGGCGCGGTCCTGCTGCATCACCGACACGCTCTGCGCCAGCGTCACGTAGGGCGAAGCGCGGCGGTCGCCGGAGATCTCCACCGCGCGCTCGAAGTGGTGGCGCGCCGACTCCACCGAGCCGCCCATGGCCGGCGGCAGCGCGTCCAGCACGATCGCGGCCTCGTGGAACGCGCCGGCCTCGTAGCGCTCGTCGAGTGCCAGGCCGCGGTTCACGAGCTCGCGGATCGCGGGCAGGTCGGCGAGCATCTCGGGCCGGTCCTTCCCCAGCGAGATCGCCGAGCCCCAGCTCGCCGCGCACCAGTAGAGCGGCGCCAGGTCCTTCGCGTCCAGCTTCGCGGCGGCGCGCGCGGGCGAGAGCCTGAGCGAGTCGGCGATCCCGGGATGGCGCAGCGCCAGCGCGCGCAGTCCGTAGTCGCGCGCGCGCAGGTAGAGATGGAACGCCCGCTCGTGCAGCGCGGTCGAGCGCGCGTAGTCCGAGTTCACGAGCAGGTCGCCGTCGGTCTGGACGAACGCGTAGCTGTACTGCGTGAAGCCCTTGCACAGCGTGACCAGGAGTCCCTCGTGATTCGGCAGATTGTGGAGCAGCATCTCCATGGTCTTGAGGCCGAACGGCAGGGCGTCTCGCACCAGCTCCGGGTCGTTGTCGGTGCCGAACACGTCCGGGCCCTTCGTGAGCGAGTCGGCCACGCTCTTGGACGCCAGCTTCTGGACGGAGCAGCCGGCGAGCGCCGTGGCGAGGACGAGCAGCAGCGCCGCCGCGAGTGCGCGGCGTGCACGGGCGGGCCTGGGGCTGGGGGACGGGACGAGCAGGACGGCACCTCCGGCGACGCCGGGAGCCCGGCGGGTGCGGGCGCTAAACCTCGGTAGCGGCCCGGCCGGGGCGCCCGGCAGTGCCGGGTCCGGCAAGTGGTCCACGCTAGCGTGGCGAGTGGAACTGTTCAAGCGTGCCTCCTCTAATGGTGCACCAACGAGAGATAGGCCTCGACCGCGCGGTCGCCCCAGAGGAACACCGCCATGGCCGCGGGCGCGAGACAGGTGCCGAACGGCAGCTCGCTGCGCAGGTCACCGCGGCGGCGCGCCATGAGCAGCCCGCCGGCGAGCGCGCCCGCGAACGCCGCGAGCGAGATGGTGAGGAACGCGCCCACGGGCCCGAGCAGCGCGCCGAACATCGCCGCGAGCTTGATGTCGCCGCCGCCCATGCCCTCCCGCTTCAGGAACACCCGCCAGATCCACGCGAACAACCACAGATAGCCACTGCCCACCACCATGCCGAGCAGCGCGTGCTGCGCTCCGGGGCCGAGCAGCGCCGCGATCACCGCGAGCACGGTGCCGGGCAACGTGAGCGCGTCGGGCAGGAGCTTGAAGTCGAGGTCGATCACCGTGAGCGCGACCAGGAGCCAGCCCCAGAGCAGCACGGGCAGGAGCTCGGGGACCAGGCCCAACCGGGTCCACGCCAGCACCGCCCAGGCGGCGCACATGAGCTCGATCAGCGGGTAGCGTGGGCTCACACGCACATCGCAATAACGGCATCGGCCACGCGCGAGGGCCCAGCTCAGGATGGGGACCAGGTCCAGCGGGCCCAGAACGTGTGAACACGCGGGACAGCGCGAGCGGCCGTGCGCCCACGACATTCCGCGGGGCAGCCGCCAGGACAGCGCCGTGACCCCGCTGCCGAATATCGCCCCGAGTACGAATAAGGACACACCGGCGAACACCGTTACGTTGGCCCCGACCAAGATCCCTCTCGTTCGTTGTCCCTTGAACCCGAAGGGCGCTCCGGTAGAATGCTACCTGCTCACCGGCCTGCCCCGCGAGACGACCCCAGATGATGCGCTTCGTCCTATTTTCCGCCGTCGTCGTCAACAGCCTGGATCTCTTCGCCACCTCGATCGGCATCCACTGGTTCGGGAATCGCGAAGGGAACCCGCTGCTCGCCCCGGTCATCCACCAGTCGTGGATCGCCTTCGTGCTGGTGAAGGGCGCGCTGGTGCCGATCCTGATCTTCCAGCTCTACCGTTATCGGCGGGACAACCCCGTTCTCGCCACCGCGGGGATGGGCCTGGTCACGATCGCGCTGACGATGGCCCTGGGCTCCTGGATCGGCTGGATGGCGGCGGTACTGACCGTGGGGCACGTCCCGGGGTTCTGACCCGGCCGCGAGCATCGTCGGGTCAACCGCTTACGGCAGATCCGGCAGCAGGTGCGGCGTCACCTCGATCACCAGGTCGCGGTTGGACGTGCTGGTGTTCTCGTGGCGGAAG
>DATLUU010000515.1:0-3823 GCA_035577885.1 Verrucomicrobiia bacterium | reverse complement strand
CACGGCGCCCCGGACGGCCATGTGGCCGACCGGCAGCGGGCCGATGACGCCCAAGTCCTGGATGAACGGGAAGCGGATCTCGAGGCTGCCCATGGCGAGCCGGGTGCCGAGCAGCGTGAAGTCCGGGAAGCCCCGGAGCGTGTTGTAGCCGCCGATCCTGAACACCTGCGGGTTGCGGCCCCCGCTGACGCCCGCGAGCAGCCGGGACGCGAACGAGTAGCCGTGGGTCAGGTCCTCGTAGCGCCGGTAGTCGTACGTCGCCGTGCGGTACTGCAGGGCATTCGGGAACCAGGCGATCGACTGGGCATACGTCAGGTTCCAGCGCGAACCATTGACCGGCCCCGAGCTGCCGAACAGCGTGTGGTCGCCGATCAGCGATACCGACGGCGAAGCCACCGAGCGGTACTCGGTGTTGGACGGGATCAGGCTGCCGTCCGAAAGCGTCTGGAAGAACTGCTCCTCGACGAACATCTGCGTGTACTGGAACTCGCCGCGGCGGAAGCGGCTGAACGGGTAGCTCCAGCCGACCAGGCCGCCGAACGAGCGCTCGGAGAAGAGCTTGGCGGTGCCGAGCCCCTCGCCCAGCGAGGTCACGCTCGACTGGTAGTAGTTCTTGAAGTGGAACGCGCCCACGTTCCAGTCGAGCCGCCGCGGCATCACGCTATAGACCAGGAGCGCGTTCGCGTCCTGGAGCGAGTTGGAGAACACGTCGCCGGCGAAGTACAGGCTGTGGTCGCCGAGGAAGTCGGTGAACAGCACCTGCGTCGAGCCGGCGAACCCGTAGGTGCTGGCGGCGATGGCGCCCACCTGCACCGCCTCGGGTGCCAGCTTCCACCGGTAGGGCGAGGGCGGCTGCGCGAGCACGCTGTCCGAGAGCGCGAACGGCCCGCCGTGCTCCTTGAGCGGCGTGTGCTCCGGCTGCGAACGCAGCTCGGAGGAATCGGGCTCGACCACCGCCGGCGGCGGCGTCGGGAACCCGCCGCCGTTCCACGCCGGCGGCTCGAACGCCACCGAGCTGATCGGCGGATGCGCGGCGCCACCCGGGTGATGGCCGGCGCCGAGCGCGCGCGTCGTGTCCGGGGCCGAGGCGGAATCCGGCCACGCCGCGGCGAGCGCGCCGTGCTCCGTCGCCGCGGTGGGCACGGTCGCGAGCGGCACCGGCTTGCGCGCCTCGTCCACCGACACCACCGAGCCCGGGGCGTGCTGGCGCAGGCGCTTGAGCACCGGGTCCACGCTCAGCGGCTGCTGCACGGTGAAGATGTCGTAGCCGCCGCGGTCGAACGCGGCGAACGCGAGGCGGTCGTTCTGTCGGGACCACGACAGCGACAGCACGCCGCCCACCAGGTCGGTGAGCTGGGTGACCGTGCTGTCCGCGGTGTCGAACAGCGTCAGGTTCGGAGACCCGCTGCGGTCGGTGATGAACGCCAGCTTCTTGCCGTCCGGCGACCACGCCGGAGCGTGGTCCTCGCCAGCCGTGTCGAGGATCAGCCGCACCTCGCGGGTGGCGGCGTCGATCTGGTAGATGCCGTAGCGGCTGTTGGACCCGACGTGCGCCTGGGGCTCGAGCACGATCGGCGCCGAGCGGTCGGAGGCGAACGTGATGCCCTTGCCGTCGGGCGTCCACGTGGGCTCTTTCTCGTCCCAGGAGTCATCGGTCAGCCGCGTGGACTGTCCGTTGTCCGCGTTCACGAGCCAGAGGTCGGAGCGGCCCTGCGTCAGGCCCAGGACCACGATCGAGTCGGAGACCGGCGACCAGCACGGGTACGACAGCTCGCTGCACGGCAGGTCGAGCCGGCGGAGCACGTTGCCCGAGTTGGCGTCGACCACGTAGATGCGGTCACGGCCCTGGCTGCTCGCCACCAGCGCCAGGCGGTTGCCGTCCGGCGCCCAGGTGATCGACGTCCGGAGCAGCGGGATCGCCTCGAACTGCACGCTGCGCTCGCCGCGCACCAGCCGGTGCAGCACGCGGCCGTCGAACGCCGACATCAGGTAGACGTCGGTGTACTGGCGGCGGTCGCTGAAGTAGGCGATGCGGTCGCCCTGCGGCGACACCGACGGCCAGAAGTTCAGCACGCTCTCGTCGGTGCGGTGATCCGTGAGCCGGCGCGCGAACGACTCGGGATGCTCCTTCTCCGCCACCTGCGGCCAGTACTTCTTGCGCAACATGTCGCGCCACTGCTGGTCGAAGCGCTCCGGCATCATCCCGTACGTGCGCTGGAACGCGCGCTCGAAGCCGTGCATCTGCCGGGCGCGGTGCATCATGTCGCGGAAGCGGTCTTCCCCGTAGCGGTCGATCAGGTAGCCGATCGCGCTCTGGCCCATCTTGTAGACGAGGTAGCCGCCCGCCCAGTCGAGCGGCGGCAGGTAGCCGTTGATGGTGCCGTCGCGCACGTACATCTCGGCGTTCGGATCGCTGTCGCCGAGCGAGAAGTTCTCGGCCATGCCCTCGGCGAACCACAGCGGCACCTGGAACAGGCCCTGCCCGGAGAGCAGCGAGGTGCCGGGCGAGTTGTAGAAGATGTCGAACTGGAACGCGTGCACGAGCTCGTGCACGAGCACGTGGCGGAAGTCCTCGTACGAGCCCGAGAACGGCACCACGACGCGGTCGCGCAGCGCCTCGGTGAAGCCGCCGGTCGAGCCCTCGATCAGCTCCGGCGTGATGTTCGTCTGCGCGAAGTCCTGGTGCGACGCGTAGAGGATGATGGGGATGCGCTTGCTGAGCTGGTGGTTCAGCCGCTTCGAGAACACGGCCTGGGTCTTTTCCGCCAGGTCCAGCGTGCGCATGGCGAGGCTGTCCGCGCCCTTGTCGAAGTAGACGACGAAGTGGTCCGCGGAGATCGAGTTCCAGACGTGGTCGCGGTACTGGACCTTGTTCTGGCCGAAGTACTGCGCCTGCGCGGTGCCGGCGAACGCCGCAAGCCCCAGCAGGGCCGCCAGCGCCCAGCGGCCCGGGCCCACGATGCGAGGGGTGCTCATCTCGACCGCCTGTCCTTTCTTCCCGGCAGGGCCGCGTCGGGGCGGCCCTGCACATGGTACACCGGGTCCCGGGGGAGCGTTCTCCGGTAGACCCGTTCAGATGCTCAATACTCCCAGCGAGCCTTGAGGTTCACGTTGTAATCGGTCGTTGGGGCGGTGGCGCTGAGCGATACGCGCCGCCGCGACACGCCGCTTGTCAGGTAGATGAAACGGTTGACGCGGAATTCGGCCTCGACGTTCTGCTCCAGGAGGTCGTTGCTGTTCTCCCGGTTCGCGGTGCTCGTGACCGCCTTGTCCGTGCCCGGGACGCGCTGCTGGTAGCGGACGGCGAGCTTGTCCGTGACCTGCGAGCCCATTCCCACGACCAGCGCGCCATCCCCGGTCAGCAGGCCGCCGTGCTGGCGCTGCAGCTCCCAGTCGGTGATGGCGCCGGCGAAGAACTCCGACAGGCCGGCCGAGAGCTGCGAGTTGAGCTGCCTTGTGAAGTAATTGTCCAGCGGGTCGGCGGCGAACGGCTGGGATCCGTCCGAGCGGAACCCGCGCACGGTGAGCGCGGAGAGGATGCTCTTCTGGTCGGCGCTCGGGTCGGAGCTGGTGAGCGCGATGAGTGGCTGGCTCGAGCGGCCGGTGATCTTCGCCGTGATCGTCTCCTGCGCGTTCGACTTGGGATCGGAGGACGGTGTCTTCGCCTCGGCGGTGATGTCGAGCAGCGGGTCGACCCCCTGCTGGTTGTCGAACGTGAGCGAGGCATTGTCGATCTTGAAGCGGTTGCTCAGGTACCAGTAGGTCCCGCGCAGCGCCTTCATCTCGCCGTAGATCAGCAGCGAGTCCGCGGTCTGCTGCAGGT
>DATLUU010000514.1:0-2500 GCA_035577885.1 Verrucomicrobiia bacterium | reverse complement strand
GGCGAGTGGAACACCGCGAGCGAGGCGCCCGCGTCCGGCACGACGGCCGCAGGCGGTCCGGCGAGGAACGTCGCGCGCGGCCGCTGGGTGCCCGCGGGCGCCGTGCGGCGCGAGGGCGCGGTGCCGCTCGCCGATGTCTCGCTCGAGTCGACCGAGCGCACGAGCACCGGCATGCGCGAGCTGGACCGCGTGCTGGGCGGCGGCATCGTGCCGGGCTCGCTGCTGCTCGTGGGCGGCGATCCGGGGATCGGGAAGAGCACTTTGCTCTTGCAGCTGGCGCGCAGTTGCGCTGCCGACGGACGCAAGGTGCTCTATGTGAGCGGCGAGGAGAGCGAGCAGCAGATCCGGCTCCGCGCCTCGCGCCTGGGCGAGGTGCCCGCGAACCTGCTGATCCTCTGCGAGACGGACCTCGAAGCGGTCCTCGAGACCGCGTCGCGACTCGAGCCCGACATGCTGATCGCCGACTCCATCCAGACGCTGTCGCGCGCCGATCTCGAGGGCGGCCCGGGCACGGTGACGCAGGTGCGCGAGTGCGGGCTGGCGATGCTCCACTACGCGAAGGCTTCGAAGACGGCGGTGTTCCTCGTCGGCCACGTCACCAAGGACGGCGCGGTCGCGGGCCCGCGCGTGCTCGAGCACATGGTGGACGCCGTGCTCTACCTGGAAGGCGAGCGCTACCAGCACTACCGCGTGCTGCGCGCGGCGAAGAATCGCTTCGGCAGCACGCACGAGCTGGGCGTGTTCGAGATGCTCGAATCGGGCCTGCGCGAGGTCGCGAACCCGAGCGAGGCGTTCCTCTCGGACGGCACGCGCGACGTGCCGGGCGTGGCGGTGGTGGCGAGCCTCGAAGGCGCGCGGCCGCTCCTGGTGGAGGTGCAGGCGCTGGTCTCGACGTCGTTCTACGGCACGCCGCAGCGGGTGACGAGCGGCTACGATCCGCGCCGGCTCGCGGTGCTGCTCGCCGTGCTCGAGCGCCGCGTCGGCCTGCGCATGGGGCGCCACGACGTGTTCGTCACCGTGACCGGAGGGTTCAAGCTGGACGATCCGGGCGCGGATCTGGGCGTGGCGCTGGCGATCGCGTCCAGCTTCAGGAGCCGGCCGGTGCTCTCGCGCACGCTGGCGTTGGGCGAAGTGAGCCTTTCGGGCGAGCTGCGGCGCGTGCCGCGGCTCGATGCGCGGCTGCGCGAGGCGGCGCAGATGGGTTTCCAGCGCGCCGGGTTCCCGCGGGTGCAGTCGGCCGACGCCGAGGGCGCGGGCCTGGAGCTGACGCCGCTTTCGACGCTGCGTGAAGCCTGCGAGCTGCTGCTCGGCGACAAGATCGAGACGCCGCGTGCCGAAGCAGCCGCGCCGCGGGCGGAGACGCGGCCAGCGGAACGGCTCGCAGCCGTGACCCGCGCACCACGGCAGAGGGAAGACGCATGAGCGGCCCGGCGCAGACGCTCAGCGACGCCGCACAGCGCGTGCAGGACGCGCTGCGTGCGGGCGGCTTCGCGAACACCGTGCAGGAGCTGGCGGTGGCGGTGAAGACCGCCGCGGCCGCGGCAGAGGCCGTGGGCTGCACGCCGGCGCAGATCGTGAAATCGCTCGTCTTTCAGCGCGTGACGAGCGGCGCGCCGGTGCTGGTGGTGGCGAGCGGCGCCAATCGCGTCAGCGAGGCGAAGCTCGAGACACTGCTGGGTGAGCCCGTGCGCATGGGACCGCCGAAGTTCGTGCGCGAAGTGACGGGCTACGCCATCGGCGGCATCCCGCCGCTCGGGCACGCGCAGAAGTTGGACACCCTCGTGGATGCGCACCTCATGGCGCTCGAGGGGCTGTGGGCCGCGGCGGGACATCCCAACTCGCTGTTCCCGCTCACCCCGGATGAGCTCGTGAAGATGACCGGTGGCCGCGTCGCCGAGGTGGCGGCGTGAGCGTGTGCGCGCTGCTTCTCTGCGCCGGCCGCGGCGAGCGGCTGAACGCGGACGTGCCGAAGGCGCTGGTGCCGCTCGCGGGGCGGCCGCTCTTCACCTGGAGCTACGAGGCGCTCCATCGCTGCGACGCGATCGACGGCATCGTGCTCGTGGGCCCGGTGCGCACGCTGCGCGAGCTGCTGGCCGCGAGCGGCATGATCACGTCGAAGCTCGTGGCCGCGACCGAGGGCGGCGAGCAGCGCCAGCACTCGGTGGGACGCGGCCTGCACGTGCTGCCCCCGAACTGCACGCACGTCGCCGTGCACGATTCGGCGCGCGCGCTGGTGACGCCCGAGGTGATCGCGCGCGCGGTGGCCGAGGCGCGCGAACACGGCGCCGCGATCGCGGCTGTGCCGCAGGCCGACACGTTGAAGCAGGGCACACTCGGCGCCATCACCGGCACGGTCTCGCGCACCGGACTCTGGGCGGCGCAGACGCCGCAGGTCTTTCGCCGCGACTGGCTGGAACGTGCGCATCGAGAGGCGACCGAGGTGGCCACTGACGACGCGGCGCTGGTCGAGTGGCTGGGGCACCCCGTGCGCCTGGCGATG
>DATLUU010000513.1:0-4109 GCA_035577885.1 Verrucomicrobiia bacterium | reverse complement strand
TCCGAGCTGGAGCTTGGACGTGGCCAGCGCCCACTCCACTTCGGAGCATTGGGCCTCGAGACGGTCCGGCAGGGTTCGAAGAGTCGCGAGCGCGCGCTCGAAGAGCTCGACGGCGCGCGCGAACTCCCGCATGGTGAATGCGTCGAACGCCAGGCGAGTGGTGACGAAGAAGCGGATCTTGGCCGTGCCTTCGACGGGTTGACTCTCGAGGCTCTCGAGCAGGGTGGCCAGCCGACGGCGCGCATCGGCGCCCCGACCACCGGAGTATTCCGCGTCCGCCGTCAACATCTCGAGCTCGGCAGTCGCGACGGGCGCCTTCTCCGCGGGCAGCGAAGCCACAACTTCGCGGGCGCGTTGGAGCAGGTCGGCGAGACGCGCGTGCATGCCCAGTGCGGAGAGCATGGACCCCAACTCCGAGACGGCCAGGACGATGTGGGCTCGCGCCCCGGGGTCGACGGCGGTGGATGCTTCCTCGAAGGCGTGCTCCAGGTCCTGAAGGGCCAGCGGATCCTGGGCCGCCGCACGCGCGTGGCCGCATTCGACGAGCAGCTCGATCCTGACGCGCATCGCCGCGTGATCGGAGGGCGCCGTGAGTCGCGCGAGCCCGTCCACCAGATGGCCGACCGCGTCCGCGTGACGGCCTTCCTCACGGCACATCCGCCCGAGATTCGCGCACGCTCGCGCCTCGAACAGGCGCGCCTGGGGCGTCCGGAACCCGTTCAGGCGCTTCAGCACCAGCTCGTTCCGGCGGCGGCGCGCCGGCCTATCGAGGAGCGGATCACCTGGCAGGAACAGTTCCCGCGCCAGCAGTATCTCCGCATGTTGCAGCCGGCAGATAGGATGGTCCGAGGCCGCGACCACCTGCTCGGCGCGGTCGAACCACTCCGCGGCCAAGTCGACGTCGAGTTCCGTGATGCGGTGCTTGGCTGCGTCGAACGCTGCCCGACAGGCGTGTGCCGGGGCTTCGAGAAGATCCGGTCGCTCGGACAATTCGATTGCGCGTCGCGCGGCGAGGTCGGCAGCATCGTGCTGACCGAGAGCCCTGCGGACGAGCGCCACATGGGCAGCCGCGATCACCAGGAGACCGGCCGTTCGTGAATCGTGAGCTCGATTGCCCGGGTCCAGGACCTGCTCCGCAAACGTCAGGCAGGCTTCATCCGCCTTGTCCTCACTTGGCGTCATGGCGGCGATCGCGAGCGCTCGAAGCTCGAATTCCCGTGCGTCCGAAGGCGGGAGATTCGCGCCGTTCGAGCGCACGAGCTCGACCCCCTCGCGCGCCACTGCCGGATCCTGCCGGAGCATCCCGTACTCGCATCTCACCAGTGAGAGCTGGACCGCAGCGAGCCCCGCATCCTCCGGCTGGAGCCGATCCACGGCTTCCCATGCGCTTGCCTCAGCGGTCTCGAACTCCGCCCACTTGCACTCGTCGAGGAGCAGGCGCAACTCCTCCGCCATACGGTGCGGAGCAAGCATGCTCTTCGTCGCGACCTGCTCGCGATGCACTTGGTCGGCGTAGACCAAAGCCCGGAGGAGCTGGGATGCCATGAGGATGTATACGGACACCGCGGCCTCCGTGGATCCGGCCGCTCTGGGATGCCCGCCCGGCGTGCAGGGCGATCGTGGCGGCCCAAGCGAAGGTTCCCGCCGTCCCCCGATAGGTGTCAATCACTGAATCGCGATCGCCGCTGGCGCGGCCGCCCCGCCTCAGTTCGTCCCGGCGTTCAGCTTCGCGATCTTGCGCTTGATGCCGTTGATCGTGCCCTCGGAGCGCTGCCCATCGGGCATCGCCTCGGCCTTGGCGAGCGCATCGTTCAGCGTCTTCTCCGCAGCGCTCTTGTCGCCCATGCCGAGCTGGATGTCGGCGCGCGTGTTCAAGACCAGGAACTGCCGCGGGCCGTACGCGCGGGCGAGCGCCTGGTCGGAGGCGGCGAGCGCCTCGCGCCACTGCTTCATCTCCTTGTAGATCGAGGCCAGGCGCTGGCAGGGGTTGTAGTCGTCGGGGAAATCCTTCCGCGACTGCTCGAGCATCGGGATCGCCGCCTCGGGCCGGCCGAGCGCGATGTAGAGCGCGACGCGGTGCGAGTCGTAGACCGCGCGCTGCTCGGCGGACTTCGCGTTCGCGGCCTCCTTCTCCAGCATCGCCACGTGCTCCTCCTGGAGCGCCCTCATCCCGGTCGAGTCCTTGGCGGCGTCGCGCGCGTCCTCGAGCGAGAAGTAGATCCCGGAGCGGTCGTCGCCCACGAGCGGCAGCGACGGATCGTCCAGCACCTCGCGGCAGGCGGACTCGTAGCGGGCGAGCCAGTCCCGGCGTCGGGGCATCGAGTCGGGGAGCGCGACCGCGGCGCTCAATGCATAGCTCGCCACGTTGGCGCCGCTCATCGTGCCCTGCAAGCGCGGCCACATGGCGTCGGCGGCGCGGCACGTGGCCTCGTTCGAATCCGCCTCGCTGTAGGCGGACATGAGCGACTCCACGGCGCGGCCGTACGCGGGCCAGCTCGCGGGCGCGAGCGCGAGCGCACGCGAGTACTGCGTGCACGCTTCGGCGAACTTCTCCGCGCCGTAGGCGCGGTCCGCGGCGATCAACGCCTCGAGCGCAGGCCCCTTGGCGCCACCCTTGACAGCCAACTCGCCGTCATCGAACAGCCGCTCGAGCTGCGCGACCGACGCGCCGCCCAGCCAGCGGATGGCGACGTGCCCGTCGGAGGGATCGACCACGTAGAGCGTGGGGAAGGCGGTGATGCCGATCTGCTTCCTGGCCGGCGCGTTCTTCGCCTTCTCCATGTCGAGGCTGAGCCAGACGAACCGTCCGGCGTGCCGCGTGAGGGCTTTATCGGTCCACGTGTAGGCCCTCATCGACCGGCACGTGTGTCACCAGGGGGCCCAGCCCTCGATGAACACGGGGAGCTTTCGCTCCTTGGCGAGTGCCAGCGCGCGCCCGAAATCGTCCTCGATGAACGGCACCACCGGCTTCCACGCGGAGGCGCTCTTCGCGGGCGCGGCCTTGGTGGCGGTGGTCGACGCCGCGGCCGTGCCGGTCAAGACCGCGAAGGCGACGCCGAGTGCCAGGAGGTGCAGGCTACGCATGGCGCGATGCTAGCAGGTCAGTGCCCGGCGCGCAGCCTCGCATCCAGGCGAGCCGCGGACGCGATGAGGACGGGCTCTCCGGGCTCCAGCTCGAGCCCCCGCTCCAGGCAGACCCGGGCATCGGCGACGTAGCCGCACTGCTCGAAGATGCGCGAGCGGATGAGCCACAACGCCGACAGCTCCCGCGGCCTGCCCTCGAGGTCGATGGCGCGCTGGATCTCGGCGAGCGCCTCGTTGCGCATGCGGGCGCGGTCCTGGCTGCGGGCGACCGCGAAGCGCACGCCGTGGCCCGAGAAGCCCATCTGCAGGGTGGCGTTGTGGAGCGCTTTCGCCAGCTCCGCGTGGAGCCCGCTCACATCGGGCTCGCCTTCCGCCGCCGAGCGGAAGAACGGCACGCTGCGCGCGTGCTCGCCCTGGCGCTGGAGCGCGACCGCGCGCGCGAAGTCGGCCTGCGGCACGCCCGAGGGCCGTTCGGCCGCGGGCGGCGAGGGGACACCCGGCGCACACGAGGCGACGAGCAGCAGCAGGCCTGCGGCCAGGATCACTCGGCCCTGCACGTGACCTCCACCTGGCCGCGCCCGGGTGGCACGAGCAATCGATGCGCGTCTTTTCGTCGCACGCCGTCCGGCACCGCGTCCGCGACCATGTCGGGCGGGACTGTGAGCTCCGTCCACACCGGCACGGGCGTCCACCTCCACGATGCGCGCGCGCCGTCGAGATGGAACGCGAGGTCCACGACGCCCCAGCGTGTCGGCGCGCGCTCGAGGTTCGCGCCTGCCTTCCACCACTCGCCCAGGGTTCCCAGCGTGAGCCGGAGCGTGTCGCCGAGCGCGTCGAATGCCACTCCCTGTCGCAGCAACACGAGCAGCGCCGCTGCCGCGGTCGCGTGCGGCGGGAGGTTGCCGCCGAACCCGTGCGTCGACCAGCTGAAGAGCTCCGGCAGGCCCCCGGTGCCGGTGCGTGCGGCGAGGCAGGAGCCGAGCGCCTTCCGCCACGCCGGAGCGCGGCCCACCAGCAGCGCATCC
>DATLUU010000512.1:0-3787 GCA_035577885.1 Verrucomicrobiia bacterium | reverse complement strand
CGGCCGAGGTCCAGCACCAGCTGGACGACGCGCGCGCCAGCGACCGCGCCGCGGCGACGATGGTGGACGGCACGCGTCGGCTCGCCGCCGACGCCGACGGCCGCGCGCGCATCATGCGCGAGGAGCTGCAGAGCAACCGCGTGCGCTACGACGTGGCGCGCAAGGCACAGGACAACGTGGCGACGGGCGAGCTGGATGCCGCGTACAAGCGGCAGACGAAGGAGCTCGACTACCTGACGCAGATGCGCGATGCGATCCGGGCCGAAGCCGACCGCATGGACGCCGACCGCGTCGCCGCCGCGGCATATATCCACGCGCTCGAGCTGGAGCTGACCGTGTCGACCCGGCATGCGCAGCTCTCGACCGGGAAGCGCCCGCCCGATGCGACGATCGCCCAGTACCGGCTGCTGCTCCATGACATGCTGGATGCGCAGCGCACGGCCGCGGAGCGGGTCCGCGACGCCGCCGAACGCCGCCGGCTCGCGGCCGATCGCCGGTTGAAGCAGCTCGAGAGCCTGAGCAAGCTGACCGAGCCCCCGAAACGCTGACGAGAGGAGAGGGAAGATGGCCGAGAAGAAGCGCACGCTCGATCTGCTGGACCGCGCCTACAGAGCCAAGGCCTGGCATGGGCCGGCGCTGCTCGAGACGCTGGTCGGCGTGGACGCGTCGATGGCGGCGAAGCGCGTGGTGAAGGGCGCGCACACGATCTGGGAGCTGGTGGACCACCTCGGGAGCTGGAACGCGATCGTGGCCGAACGGCTCGCGGGGAAGACGCCGCAGGTGACGCCGGACATGAACTTCCCCAGGACACCGTCACCGACGCCCGCGGCGTGGAAGAAGTCGCTCGCGCGGCTCGCGGCTTCGCAGCGGAAGTTCCGCGCCGCGGTGGCGAAGTTCCCCGAGTCGCAGCTCGGCCGCATCCGGCCCGGCACCAAGACGTCGTGGAACGTGCTCATCCACGGCCAGATGCAGCACCAGCTCTATCACGCCGGCCAGATCGCGATGCTCCGGCGCGGCATGGGTAGGGAGATCAAGCAGTAGTCCGACGGGGGATGACATGGACGGTCATACGCTGGAAGGGCTCACGCTGAGGCTCGAGGCCGCCGAGCGCGCGCTTCGCGGCGCGCGGCGCGCGATGTGGACGGGCAGCATCCTCGTCGCGCTGGCGATGGCGGGCGCGGCGTGGTGGGTGGTCCGCAACCTGCCGTCGAGCGCGAGCCGGGAGACGATCGAGGCGCAGCACTTCGTGGTGCGCGACGCCCAGGGATCCGCGCGCGGCGTGCTCGAGTCACTGCCGAACGGCGGTGCGCAGCTGGTGATGTTCCGCGACCCCCAGCCCGGGGACCAGTGGAGCGGACACACGGGACCGGGGCCGTTCAGCTTCGGCATTCGCACGCTGAGCACAGGTTCCCAGCTGATGCTCTGGGACCGCAACGGCGGTAACCTCCAGGTGACGCCGGGGAGCGTCGGGATGGCGATCAACGAGAAGCCCCGGGTGGTGCTCGAGTCCGCCGCGGGAGACTCGAAGCTCTGGCTCATGGACTCCACGGGGACCGGGCAGGCGCTCAGCGCCGGCCTGCTCGCGGATCTGGTGGCCAAGCGCAGCGCCAAGCCGGCGCCCGCGCCCAAGCATCGCCGGAGGCACTGATCGAGAGAAGGGAAGAGGAGGCAGGTTCGATGTGCAGGAACATCAAGACGCTCCACAACTTCAGCCCGCCGGCCACCCACGACGAGGTGCGCGCGTCCGCGCTCCAGTTCGTGCGCAAGCTGAGCGGCTTCACGAAACCGTCCAAGACGAACGAGGCGGTGTTCGAGCATGCCGTCGACGAGGTCACGCGCGTGGCGCGCGAGCTGCTCGACTCGCTGGTGACGACCGCCCCGCCCCGCGACCGCGAGGTCGAAGCCGCGAAGGCAAGAGCGCGTTCCGCGATGCGGTTCGGGCCACGGGAGAAGGCGACCGAAACGAGACCGTGACCTGCACCGCGGCCGATCCGCGAATCGACTACAGCTCCCTGTGGTCCTCCGGGCGAAACAGCCACGCCCGCCGAGGCGGGCGTGGCCTGCTCCTGCACGAGGCGCGACTCGCGTCGCACCAACGTCACGACGTCAGGTGATCAGCGGATCACCACCACGCGACGCGTGAACGCCGCTCCCTTCGTGCGGAGCTTGACGAAGTAGATCCCGGAATCCAGCGAGCCGAGGTTCCACGACGCCTCGTGCGCGCCCGCAGCGCGGACTCCATCCTCGATCGTTCCGAGCTCCCGGCCCATGACGTCGTACACGCCCAACTCCACGGGCGTGGCCGCCGCCAGGGTGTAGCGGACCGTGAGTGCACCCTGGTGGACATCGGCCTGCAGCGGGACGCGTGCGTCCGTACCCACGTACGGCGCGACAGGCGGCGGCTCCGGACGCTGGAAGCGGATGAGCTTGCCGCTCTCCGTGGAGAACCAGACCACGCCGCTACCGTTGCCCGAGACACCGTGCACCGTGCCCACCGGCGTCGGTGGATCCATCTGCTTCCACGTGAACCCGTCGAACCTCAGGATGTGACCTTCGCCCGCGACCACGCCGGTCGCGTACACGTCGTTCCCCGCCGAGCCCCAGATGTGGAGCCCGGAACCGGTCCCCGGGACCGTGGGGGCGATGGGATCCATCGCCACCGCGCCCCAGCTGCCGGTATGCGCGATGGGGTCGGTTTCGGTGAACTTCCAGATGTAGAGACCGTTGTCGTTGGTGTTCGACCCGACCGCGTACACCTGCAGCACGCCGGCGGCGTCCCGCATGCCCCATGCGTCCTCGACTTCGGAGAACTGGAACGCATCGTTGCAGGCCGTCCACTGGCTGACGTCCCAGGCATAGTGCCCGTTCGGGCACATCACGAGCAGGTGCAGCGCGTTGATGTACACGAGCCCGCGAACCGCGGGCTCGGTGCCCGGCAACTCATACATCCACTGGAATCCCGCGCCGGTGTCGTGCAGCACGACGTGATCGATCTTGAGGAAGAGATCGCCGGCCACCCCGGCCAGCGTGTGCATCCGGCCGGTGTAGTGGCCGGGGATGAACTGGCGGGACCAGCTCGTGCCGTCGAAGCCGTAGACATGCACCTCGCCCGCGGCCGACGTCGTGGTGACGTACACGTGATCGGTGCCGCTGCCGAGCAGCGCGCTACCCATCTCGCCCGGCGTGCGGAGCACGACCGTCCACAGGATGCCATCGTAGCGATAGAGCGCGCTCGACCATGCCCGCGGCGCCGGTTGCGGGTTCGGCAGCTTCTCGCCGTCGCCGGGGTCGTCGCCGATCACCGCTGGGGCGCCGGGATAGCTCACCCATACGTACACCTTGCCGTCGGGTGACGCCCAGATGTCGCCGAGGACGGCGCCCAGGGGCAGGTTGGGGATATTGATCATCTGCCAGCCCTCGTCGATCGTCCCGGGGATCGGCGACGGATCGCCCGGGTCCTCGCGCGGAGGCTGCGCGAACGCGACCGCGCTGAGTGCAAACACGAGGGACAAGCCGAGGGCGAAGATCTTCGAGAAACGGGAACTGCCGGAGGATCCGGAGGGAAGCCTTGACGGCTGCTCCCCTGGCCGATCGGGAGGCGAGATCGATCTCGGGGACATGACGTGCTCCTTTCGCTGTGCGACATGAGCTGTGTGCGGCCTGACGCACTCAACGTGTGCCCGCGAACGGCCCATCACCATGGGACGAAGGGCGAGGGGTGCGTTCAGTCCGGCACAAATCACGGTGGTGGAACGCGCGAGTGCGTCGCGGCTCGATCCGCGATGGC
>DATLUU010000511.1:0-3263 GCA_035577885.1 Verrucomicrobiia bacterium | reverse complement strand
CCAGAGCAACTACACCGGGTTCGGGAGCGGCTACGCCATCCCGGCGCTCGGCTTCGGCATCCAGGACCGCGGCAACCTGTTCGATCTGAAGCCCGGCCGGCCGAACTCGTACGCGCCCGGCAAGCGCCCCTTCCACACCATCATCCCCGCGTTCATGACGAAGGACGGCGCGCCGGTGATGGCGTTCGGCTTGATGGGCGGCGACATGCAGCCGCAGGGCCACGCGCAGATCGTGGTGAACCTCGTCGACTTCGGCATGAACCTGCAAGAGGCGGGCGACGCCATCCGCTTCCACCACACCGGGTCCTCGGAGCCCACGGGCACGGTGATGACCGACGGCGGTGAGCTGCATATCGAAGCCGGGCTGCCCGAATCGGTGCTCGCCGAGCTCCAGCGCCGCGGCCACGTGATGAAGAGCGAGCCCGTGGGCGCCTACGGCGGCTACCAGGCCATCTGGCGCGATCCCAGATCCGGTGTGTACTCGGGCGCCACGGAGCGGCGCAAAGACGGCTGCGCGCTGGGATACTGAGCGGCGGGCAGCCCGCCTGAAGCGGAGCGTGGCCCCGGCGCTCCTCGCCGGCCTGCTCCTCGCGCCGGCAGCACACGCGAGCCCGGCCGCCAGCGTAGCCGCGCACGCGTGGACCTCGGTGCGCACGGCGCACCTCGAGGTGGTCACCGATGCGCCCCGCACGGTGGCCATGCGCGTGGCGTTGCGCCTCGAGACCCTGCACCAGTCGCTCGCCAGCCTGCTGCCGCCGCTCGTCGTGGAGGCCTCGCCCGTGCAGGTGATCGTGTTCAGCGACCCCTCGCTGGCGCGGGCCTATGCGCCGACCTGGCGCGGGCTCCACGACGACGTCGCCGGCTTCAGCCACGCCGGGCCCGACCGGCGGCGCGTGGTGTTCGCGGACGACCAGGGCCGCACGCCGAGCGTGGCCCAGCACGAGTACGTGCACAGCCTGCTCGACGTCGCCTGCCCCGACGCGCCGCTGTGGCTCAACGAGGGCCTCGCCGAGTACTTCAGCACGTTCACGTCGGACGACGGCCGCGCCGTGCTGGGGGCGCCCATCTACCCGCACATCGAATGGCTCACCACGCACGACCTGATGCCGCTCTACCGGCTGTTCGCGATCGATCACGCCTCGCCCGAATACCATGAAGGCGACCGACGCGGGACGTTCTATGCGCAATCGTGGGCGCTCACCCACCTGCTGCTCTCGGGATCGGAGGGCGACGTGGAGCGACTGGGACGAGTCGTGACCGCGTCCGGCGAGGGGGCGCGCTTCGAGACCGCGTTCCTGCACGAGTTCGGGAGCGAGCAGGGGCTGCGCGATCGGTTGTTCGCCTACCTCGAGGCGGGGAACTGGTCCAAGCGCATGTGGCAGATGTCGGCGCCCTCCGGCGCGGTCGCGCCCCGAGTACGCGATCGCGTGCCCGCTGCCGAGGTGCTCGGCTCGCTGGCGCTGGAGTTCTTGTCGCGCCCGGTGCCGGAGCGCGAGGAGGCCGAAGCGCATCTCTCCCGGGCACTGGCCCTCGATGCACGATCACCCGACGCACTCGCCGGCATGGGCTGGCTCCTGCTCCAGCGCGGTCGGCGAACCGAGGCCCGCGGCTGGTTCGACCGGGCGCTCGCCGTCTCCCCGGTCTCGGTCACGGCCGTGCGGGTGCTCGCCTCCCAGCTCCTGCTCGATGTGTCGGCCCGGAGCTCGCCGGACGAGCACGCAACCGTGGCCCGGTACGCGCGCGCCGCGCTCGAACGCGCGCTCGCGGTGAGCCCCGACGATCCCGAGCTCGTGGCCCTGCTCGCGCGCTCGTGGGTGGTCGGGTACGGCGACGACCCGGAGCCAGGCTACGAGCCCGCGGTGCGGGCGGCCCGCGCCCTGCCGGCCAGGCGCGACGTGCAGCTCGACCTCCTGGCGCTCGCGGCGCTCACCGGCCGCGACGACGAAGCGAAGCGGATCCTCGATCAGCGCTTCGGGGCCGGGGCCCCGGCCGGGGCGCGCCACGCCGCGCTCAACGCGGTGCTGGTGGCAGCCATGCGTCGCGCCGGCCTGCTGGCGCAAGGCGGCGACGCCGGCGGGGCCGAAGCGTTGCTCGCAACCGCGCACTTCCAGGTCGCGGAAGACCCCGCGCTCGCGCGCGAGGCCCAGGGCTACATCGACTCGCTGCGCGCCATGACCCGCCGCGCCGCCGAGACCGATCAGGAGAACCGCGCCATCGAGGAGTACAACCGTGGCGTCAATGCCTCCAACGCCCGCCGCTATGCGGACGCCGAGGCGGCGTTCCGGCGCGCCGCGGAGGGTTCGGCGCGGCCCGAGTTCCAGGCGAACGCGCGCCGGCTCGCCACGCGCATGCGCCAGCAGCAGGACGGCGAGCGCGCGTTCGCGCTTGCGCGCGCCGGCCGGGTGGACGAGGCGATCGCCATCTTCGAGGCCATGGACCGGGCGTCGATGGCTGCCGAAGACCGGAAGTGGCTGGACAGCAACCTCGCCCTGCTGCGCTCCCAGCGCCACTGAGCGGCGTTACCTGAGTGGTTGCCGCGCCTCGCGCGGGTCCATTACATTCAATGGTCGCGCCGCCATCTTCACCGGGAGAACCCTCAATGGCCACCGTCAAGCCCGCTTCCGCCGCCGCGCCCCGCTGGGACGGGCTTTCGCCGGAGGACCTGGTCGGGCTCTACCGCACCATGGTGACCTCGCGGCGTACCGACGACGAGGAGATCCGCTTGAAGAAGCTGAACCTCGTCTTCTTCCAGATCTCGGGCGCCGGTCACGAGGGCGTGCTCGCGGCCGCCGGCAAGGCGCTCAAGCCCGGCTACGACTACTTCTATCCCTACTACCGCGACCGCGCGCTCTGCCTGCAGCTCGGGATGACGGTGAAGGAGATGCTGCTGTCGTCGGTCGGCTCCGCCGAGGACCCCAACTCGGGCGGCCGGCAGATGCCCAGCCACTGGGGGCACAAGAAGCTCCGCATCGTGTCGCAGTCGAGCCCCACCGGCACCCAGTTCCTCCAGGCCGTGGGCGCCGCCGAGGCGCTGGTCAAGTACAAGGACCTGGAGGGCGACTACCCCGAGTTGAAGGGGCGGGTGAAGGGCGACGAGGTCGTCTACTGCTCGGCCGGCGACGGCACCACGAGCGAGGGCGAGTTCTGGGAGGCCATGAATTCGGCCTGCAACCTCAAGCTCCCGGTGCTGTTCCTGATCGAGGACAACGGCTACGCGATCTCGGTGCCGGTGGACGTCCAGACCGCGGGCGGCAACGTCGCGC
>DATLUU010000510.1:0-6111 GCA_035577885.1 Verrucomicrobiia bacterium | reverse complement strand
CCGACGAGGTGTGCGCGCTCGTGCGCTGGGCGCGGGCGAAGAACCTGCCCGTGGTGCCGCGCGGTGCCGGCACCGGCCTCGCGGGCGGCGCCACCACCGAGCAGGGCGGGTTGTCGTTGAGCCTGAACCGTATGGACCAGGTGTTGCGCGTCGACGAGGCGCGCATGTTCGCCTGGGTGCAGCCCGGGCTCGTGAATCTCTGGCTCTCCCAGCAGCTCGCGGCGAAGAAGCTCTACTTCGCGCCCGATCCCGCCTCGCAGCAGGTGAGCACGATCGGCGGCAACGTCGCCACCAACGCCGGCGGCCCGCATTGCTTGAAATACGGCGTCACGTTCAACCACGTGCTGGGCGCGGTCGTGGTGCTCGCCGACGGCACGGCTGTCACGCTCGGCGGCGAGGCGCCGGACTCGCCCGGCCTGGACCTGCTCTCGGTGATCAGCGGCAGCGAGGGCACGTGCGCGATCGTCACCGAGATCTGCGTGCGACTGCTGCCCGTGCCCGAGGGCGTGAAGACGCTGCTGTTCGACTTCGACACGGTGGAGGACGCCTGCCGCACCGTGTCGCGCGTGATCGCGCTCGGCATCGTGCCCGCGGCCATGGAGATCATGGACCGGCACACGACCACGCTGGTCGAGGAGTGGCTCCACATCGGACTGCCCACCGATGCGGCCGCGCTGTTGCTCATCGAGGTCGACGGGCCCGCGGTGACGCTCGAGCCCCAGGCCGAGCGCATCGCCGCGATCGCGCGCGAGCAGCAGGCGCGCAGCACGCGCATCGCCAAGGATGCGGAGGAGCGGATGCTGCTGTGGAAGGGGCGCAAGTCCGCGTTCGGCGCCTACGGCCGCACCGCCTCCGGGTTCACGATCATGGACGGCGTGGTGCCGCGGACGCGGCTCGCCGAGGCGCTCTCGAACGTCTACCGGTTCGCGGCCGAGAAGGGACTGGACGCCGGCAACGTGTTCCACGCCGGCGACGGCAACCTGCACCCGCACGTGCTGTTCGATGCCAGCGACCCGAAGGGCCACGAGGCGGCACTCGAGGTGTCGCACAAGATCCTGCGCATGTGTATCGAGTACGGCGGCACGATCTCCGGCGAGCACGGCGTGGGCATCGAGAAGCGCCCGATGATGAGCGAGTTGTTCGCCGGGGACGATCTCGCGGTGATGGACCGCGTGCGCGCGGCGTTCGACCCCGACCGGCGGTTGAACCCCGGCAAGATCCTCCCCGGCGGAACGGGTTGCGGCGAGGGCGCCGAGGCGTTGAAGAAGCGTGGCTCGTTCGAGGCGATGCGTGGCTTCGCGGCGAACGCGAACGCGGAAGGCCCATGGATCTGAGGACGGCGCCGCGCGCCGTCGACGCGGCTCGGTACGCGATGGACGGCAAGGGGCCGCGGCTGGCGTGGCGACCCGAGACCGCGGCCGAGGTCGCCGATGCCGTGCGCCAGTGCAACGCGGACGGCCTGAAGCTCGTGCCCTGGGGCGGCGGCGTGTCGCTCGCGCGCGAGACTGCGCCCGCGAGCTACGACGTCGCGCTCGACCTCACGGCCTTGAAGCGCGTCGCCATCTACGACCCGGACGACTACACGGTCACCGCCGAATGCGGCATCCCCATCGACGACCTGCGCGCGACCCTCGCGGCGAAGCGCCAGGAGCTGCCTCTCGAGGGCGCGGAGAGCTGGGGCGCGACGTTGGGCGGCGTGCTGGCGTCGAACGCCAGCGGCCCGCGCCGGCGCGCGTTCGGCGCGCCACGCGACCGCATCCTCGGCGCGAGCTTCGTCACCGGCGACGGCGTGCTGGCGAAGACCGGCGGGCGCGTGGTGAAGAACGTGGCCGGGCATGCGGTGCACCGCCTGCTCGTGGGCTCGCGCGGCACGCTCGGCGTGCTCGTGCAGGCGAGCTTGAAGCTCCTGCCCCAGCCGCCCGCGCGCGCCGCGATGGTGTGGAGCTGCGATGCCGCCGCGCTCGCCGACGCCGCGCGCTGGCGCGACTGGCCGCGCCGCGAAGCGGCTGTGCTCTCCGTGATCGGCCGCTCGATCGCGGCGAAGCATCCCGTGCTGGGCGGGGAGGCGCCGTTCGCCGTGATCGCGGGCTTCGAGGACGACGCCGCGTGGGTGGCGGACTGCGGCGAGTTCGCGCAGCGAGCGCTGGGCGCGCCGCGCGTGAAGGTCAGCGATGCGAGTGCCTCCACGCTCTGGCAGCAGCTCGCCGACTTCGAGGAGATGCCGGGCGTGCGCCTGAGCTTCACCACGGCCGCGAACACGCCCGAGGCGATCGCGTTCCTCGCCGGAAGGCCGGTGGCCGAGAGGCTCGTGTTCCACGCGCCCTGCGGCCGGCTGCACCTGTGGCCGTCTGCCGAGGAAGCGGCGTCGCTGACGAAGGAGCTGGCCGGCCGTGGGTTTGCGCTGATCGCGGCACGAGGCGTCGCGCCCGTCGGGCCAGGCGAGAGCGCTTCCATCTCGGCGCTTCGCGTCGCGCTGCGCCGGAACCTGGACCCGCACGGAGTGTTCGCGCTGGGCTAGGGCGGGCCGCTCACCCCGGCTGCTTCATCTTCACCCACTTGGCGACCGGCGGGATCGCCTTGCCGCGCGTACAGCAGTCGATCAGCGTCGCGAGCCTCGACACGCGCGTCTGCTCGCGCTTCGGGCTCCGCAGCCAGCCGGCCACCATCTTCCGGTAGGACGGGATCTGCGCCTGCCAGAACCTCCACGCCTTCGGGTTCGCCTCGAGCTGCCTTCGCGATACCGCATCCAGCTCCACCAGGCCCGCCTCGTGCGAGTAACCGGCCTGCTTCGAGTCGTCCCACTTCGCGCGCGCCGCGCGGCCGGCGTCGTGGACGAGGCCTTCGGCGTCCAGCTCGGCGAAGCGCCTCAGGTTGACGCGGCTCCACTTGCTCGTCGGCTTCCGCGGCGAGAACCGGATCGTATAGTGCTCGGCGTCGACCCCGCGGCGCAGGCCGTCGATCCAGCCGAAGCAGAGCGCCTCGTCCACCGACTGGGGCCAGGTGATGCACGGCTTCCCGGTCGACACCCGCCAGAAGCCCACCACCAGCTCGTCGTGCCTGGCGTGGTTCGCCGCGAGCCACTTCCGCCACGCCGCCTGGGTGGCAAAGAAGCGGGGCTTCACTGCGCGCGTCCGCGTCGTCCGCCGAGCCGGACTCACAGGAAGAACCTCCAGCTCGCCTTGGCGAATGCCTGCCGGCTCGTGGTTCGCGGCTCGCGATTCGCGAGATCGCGATTCCAGCCGCTGTTCACGCCCGCGTAGAACACGGTACCCGGGTGGATGACGTAGCTGAGGAGCCCGTTCGCGTCGAGGTGCTCGGCGTTGCTGTCGTACTGCGGATAGAAGCGGAGCGAGAGCCGCTGCGTGAACTGCGCGGTGAGGTTCACGCCCACGAGCCACTGGGCGACGTGGTCGTCGCCGTCGTACGCGGTCGCGAGGCGGTAGCGTGTGACGTTGCCCGCGGCAGTGACCCACGACGTCGGCCGCACGGTGGCGTTCAGCACGTAGACCTCCTGCCATGCCAGCGCGGAGGTGGCGTCGGTCTCTCCGAACAGGATGCCGTCGCCCAGCAGCGCATCGAAGTCCATGGTGAGTGGCCGCCACGCCGTCCACTGCGCGAAGACGTGGGCGCGATCCTGCGGGTAGGTGTGGTTCAGCCAGTGCTCGTCCACGTGCTGGTAGCCGGCGTTCACGAATGCGCTCCTGCGGAACTCGAAGTCCTGGCTCGCCTGGAGATCGGCGAGTTCGAGCCGCCCGGTGTGGTCGTGAACGACCAGCGCGTCCACGATCGGCGCCGTGCGCTGGAGCGCGCTGCCCTTGGGGAACAAGTCCCAGAACGCGCCCACGTGGCGGTAGCTGACGCCGGCGTAGTCCTGGTAGCCCAACTCGTCCCGGAACTTCTCCCCCACGTGGCGGGCGCCGAGCTCGAGCGAGCGCGCCTTGTCGCGATAGAAGAGCCGCGCCACGCCCATCCAGTCGGAGAAGCTCGTGCGCGCCATCGGTGTGTTGACGCTGTCGATGTACGAGCTGGAGCCGACGAGCTGCAGCTCGCTCCGCCAGTGGTGCGTGAATCGCAGCTGCGAGTCGAGCCCGCCGAAGCCGTTGAACGTCCCGCGTTCGTCGGCGACGCCCGCGACCGCGGCGGTGTCCGGCACGTCCTGCCAGTGCGCGCCCGCGAGGACGCCGACGTTCGATCCGCCCGCGAACGGCAGCTGCGAGCGCTCGAGCGCGTACCAGCCCGGGCGTGTGACCCGGTCGTCGCTGCTCGGCGTGTAGCCGGAGCCGCCGAGGTCCGAACCGCCCGCATCACGCACCACGAGCGCGCCGGTGTTCCAGCCTCCGGCGCGGCCCGTGAGCTTGGTGCCCCAGTCGGGATCCGCCATGCGCCGCGTGAGCACCAGGTCCATGAGCGTGAGGAAGTGATCCGCGCCCTCGAGGAAGAACGGGCGCTTCTCGGGGTAGATGAGCGGGAAGCGGCGGTTGACGTCGATCTGCAGCGCGTCCGCCTCGATCTGGCTGAAGTCCGGGTTGTAGGTGGCGTTCAGGACCAGCGATCGCGTCACGCCGAGCTGGAGGTCGGCGCCGGCTTCGCGTTGCGGGTCGTGGCTCCACTCCGTGGCGCCGCCGGAAGGGAGCAGGTCGCGCGTGTCGAGCCGCGCGCCGTACACGTACGGCTCGATCGACAGCTCGCGGCCGCCGCGAGCGCCATCCAGGCCCTGCAGGTCAGCCGCCTGGAGCATGATCGGACCCGTCTCGCCGACCTTGTAGGGCGGCCAGGTTGCGACCTCGTTCCATGACGTGATCTCGCGTCGCACCCAGATCCGCCACGGCCGCCCCTGTGCGGAGATGCGCAGGATCCGGAACGGCACTTCGATCTCCGCCGTCCACTCGCCGTCGCCGCGCTTCGTCGCCGAGTCCCAGACGCCGTCCCACTTGAAGTCGGGGTCGCCGGCGAGGATGCCGTCCACCTGCACGCCGTAGGGATTCACGCCGAAGATGTACGCGCGCTGGCCGTCGCCGTCGGTGTCCAGGTGCAGCGAGATGTGGTCGCCGTCGAGGACGTTGTCGCGCGCGGTGAGGCCCGCGTGGGGCTTTCGCCTGGCTTGGCACCAGATGCCGAACACCAGCCGATCGCCGTCTCGCAGCGCGCGCACGGTGGTGGATTCGTCGGGGGCGTCGCCCTCGCGCGGCGTCATGAGCAGGAACGCGCCGGCCACCGGTGCTTGTGACCACGCGGGTTCGTCCAGCACGCCGTCGATACGGACCGGGCCCGTGATGTCGTGCACGGCGAGCGACGGGCGTTCCGCGGCCAGTGCGACGCACGGCAGGCACAGCGACAGGAAGAGGGCGCGCCCGGGGAGACGCATCGCGGCAGTCTCCGGTATCGTCCCGCGGCCGTCCACCCCTTCATCCATTCCCCGCTCGAAGGGAGTCCGCCATGAACCTCGAGATCCTGTCGCTGTTCGCCACGCTCGCGGCGCCCACGCTGGCCGTGGTGACGCCTGGTCGCGCACCCTCACCGCTCGCGCACACGTTCTCGATCGTCGCGCGCGATCCCAAGACCGGCGAGCTGGGCGTCGCGGTGCAGTCGCACTACTTCAGCGTCGGTCCCATCGTGCCGTGGGCCGAGGCCGGCGTGGGCGCGGTGGCGACGCAGTCGCTCGTGCTCGTCGACTACGGGCCCAAGGGCCTCGAGCTGATGAAGAAGGGGATGACCGCGAAGCAGGCGCTCGACCAGCTCCTCAAGGCCGACTCGACGCACGATGGCCGGCAGGTGGCGATGGTGGACGCCAAGGGGAACGTGGCCGCATACACCGGTCCGTCGTGCATCCCGGATGCGGGCGACGTGCAGGGCGTGCAGTTCTCCTGCCAGGCCAATCTGATGTCGAACGCCACCATCTGGCCGGCGATGAAGGCCGCATACGAGAAGGCGCAGGGCGATCTCGCCGAGCGGCTCATGCAGGCGCTCGAGGCGGCGGAGAAGGCAGGGGGCGACATCCGCGGCCGGCAGTCGGCGGCGATGGTGGTGGTGAAGGGCGAGAAGGGCGCCAATCCCTGGGACAACGTGGTGGTGAACCTGCGCGTCGAGGACAACGACCATCCGCTGGTCGAG
>DATLUU010000509.1:0-7897 GCA_035577885.1 Verrucomicrobiia bacterium | reverse complement strand
GGCGTTCAAGTTCGACTGGTCCCACAGCACCGCGGCGCTGGCGGCGGTCGCGAACGACAGCGCCAGGACTGCGGCGGCGGTGATGGCTCTCGCGTGACGAACGTGCATGGGGTACCTCGCAGGGCTGGGGGGTTCGTGGCTGTCGGCCAAGGGAAGCGAAGCCGACCGCCGGGCACGTTATGACGACTCCAGAAGTGACGCAAGAGGAATCTGAGAGAAATCCTACAGAGAATATTGTTAGCAGATATACCGATGTGTCGCAGCGAGTTACGTGATAATAAAATCTCTCAGATAATCGCATTGACTTGAGACACGACAATCCCTAGCCTGCGCCCTCACGATGCGGCGGCCACGTGCCCCCGCGTCGGCCCCATCCCGCGGCCGACGGCCGCCAAGAGCCCGTACCCGCGCCGAAAGCGAGCGCCCTCCGTGTCCGATCTCCCTCGTTCGCGCGCCGCGCGCGCGCCCCGCGTCCCGCACACGATCCTCCTCGCGCTGCTCCTGGCCGTACCGGCCGCCCCGTCCCGCGCGCGCGTCCCCGCGCGCAGCGGTGTCGCTGGAGCGGTGGTCACCCCGAAGCCCGTCCACCCGCTGGACGGCGAGCGCGTGCCCGAGGGCACCGCCCGCCTCGAGGTGGCCCCTGGCGCCGCGGCCCGCGACCTGCGCGTGGTGATCGCCCGCTCGCCGTTCGAGCCCTCGGGCTGGTCGTCGCTCCCGGCCGGGCCGGGCTGGACCGTGCTCCCCTACCGCGGCGAGCCCATCGCGCTCGCGGCGCTGGGCCTCGCCGACCCCGCCGACACGCCGCTCTGGTGGGCGGTCGTGTGGACGGACTCGGCCACCGGCGGGCTTCGCGCCAGCGAGGCGCGCGCGCTCACGCTCGTGCCCCGCTTTGCGAACCGCGAGGGCGTGAGCGGCGCGCTCGCGCCGAGCACCAGCGGCGAGCTTCCGGCGCGCGCGGGTGCGCCCGTCGCGGCGGGACCGGGGCGGCGCACGATCGAGCTCGCGGCCGGCTACGCGCTCTCGCCGGGCGGGCCCGAGCCCGCGATCCCGGCGGCGCTCAAGCGCCGGCGGGCCGCGGTCTCGACCGGCGAGGACACGACGCGCGGCGCGTGGATCGTCCAGTTCGGCGACGACTCGCCCGACTCGGCGCGCGCCCGTATCGCCCGCGTATCGGGCGCGATCGCGTGGCCGATGTCGGGCCAGGGCTACCTCGTGCGCATGGACGCGGGCGGCGTGGCGAAGCTGCGCGCCCAGGGCGGCGCGCCGTGGCTCTCGCCCTACGAGCCCGCCTACAAGCTGAGCGCCGCGCTCGATCCCTCGGCCACCGGTGCGGTGGATCTTACCGCGCTGCTGTTCGAGGACGGCGACGACGACGCGACGCTCGCGGCGCTGCGCGCGCTCGGCGCGACGCGGGTCGAATCGAAGCGCAGCTCCAGGAACCACCTCGCGCGGTTCACGCTCGACCGCTCGCGGCTCGCGGACGCCGCCGCGCTCGCCGGCCTGGCGTGGATCGAGCCCACGCCGGTCTACACGGACGACAACGACAAGGCGCAGTGGGTGGTGCAGTCCGGCGTCGAGAACTCGCGTCCCGTGACCGGCCACGGCCTCCGCGGCCAGGGCCAGGTGCTGATGATCTGCGACAGCGGCCTGCGCACGAACCACGAGATGTTCTTCGACTCGACCGTGGCGCTCGACACCTGGGGCGACTATCCCAAGCACCGGAAGATCATCGCCTACAAGCCGGCGTTCGCCTCGCCGGACATCACGTTCGGCGACGACGTGGGCCACGATTACCACGGCACGCACACGTCCGGCACGCTCGCCGGGAATCCCGATCCCTCCTCGGGCGCGCCGTGGTCCGGCATGGCCAAGGACGCGAAGCTCTATTTCATGGACGCCGGCGGCACCCACGACCCCTCGCTCCACATGCCGGATGACCTGAACGACATCTTCCAGCCGTCGTACGTGGGCAACGCCGCGGGCGCGGCGCGCATCTCGTCCAACTCCTGGGGCTCGAACGCGCAGAGCGCCTACACGCTCGCGTCCATGCAGGTCGACCAGTTCGTGTGGGACCACCCCGACTACCTGGTCGCGTTCGCGGCGGGGAACATCGGCGTGTTCGCGGCGGTGAACGCGCCCGGCACGGCGAAGAACTGCCTCACGGTGGGTGCGACCGGGAACGGAACCGACGAGAACAAGCTGGCTTCGTTCTCGAGCCGCGGCCCGACCAAGGACGGCCGCCGCAAGCCCACGGTGATGGGACCGGGCGCCGGCGTCACCTCGTCGATCGGCTCCACGCGCTACACCTACGCCGCCTACTCCGGCACCTCGATGGCCACCCCGGCGGTCGCGGGCGCCATGGCGCTCGCGCGCCAGTACCTCGTCGACGGCTGGTATCCCACCGGCGCGCCGGTCAAGGCGAACGGCTTCACGCCGTCCGCTGCCCTGCTCCGGGCGATGGCCGTCGCCGGCTCGCGGAACGACGTCGCCGGCTTCCGCGTGCCCGACAACACCATCGGCTACGGCCGGCTCACGCTCGACGACGTGCTCTACTTCCCCGGCGACACGAGTCGCACGGTGCTCGTGGACCCGCACGACGGCTTGAGCGACGGCCGCTACGTCGAATACCAGGTGCAGGTCACCGATCCCTCGCGTCCGCTCAAGGTGGCGCTGTGCTGGACGGACGCGCCGGGCAATCCGGCCTCGGCGGTGCAGCTCGTCAACGACCTGGACCTGCTGGTGCTCCACGACGGCGCCACGTACCGCGGCAACTACATGCTCAACTACGCCTCGGTGGACGGCGGCACGCGCGACTCGCTGAACGTCGAGGAGCTGGTGCGGCTGCCGGCGCCCACCGCCGGCCTCTACACGGTGCGCGTCGAGGGGCACCGCGTCGTGGAAGGCCCGCAGCCGTTCGCGCTCTGCATCACCGGCGGTGTCGGCGGTCCCTCGGGCGCGATCGCGCTCGACCGCTTCGAGTACGGGCTCGGCGACCGGCTGGAGCTGGAGGTGATCGACACCAACGCCCCGGGCCCGATCACCGCGCGCGTCACCTCCAGCACCGAGCCCGCGGGCGAGACGGTGACGCTCACCGGCGGCAACGGTGTCTTCCGCGGCGCGATCGTCATGGCGCCCATCCAGGCGAACCCGGGCGACGGCACGCTCGCGATCAGCACCGGCGACCTCGTCACCGCCACGTACGCCGACGCCGCCCCGGCCGCGCAGGTGATCGCCACCGCGCGCATCGACGTCCCGTCGCCGAAGATCACCGACGTGCACGCGGTGGCGCTCGGCGGAACGCGCGCGCAGGTGACGTGGACCACGGACCTGGCCGCGAGCTCGCTCGTCCGCTACGGAACCGCGGAGCTCCGCAAGGCGGCAGCGTCCGCCGGGCTCACCACCCGGCACAGCGTCATCCTCGACGGGCTCGCGCCGGGGACGCTCCATCGCTACGACGTCGAGTCCAGCACGCCACACGGGGACCTGGCCCGCGACAGCCTGGGCGGCGTGCACCGCTCGTTCACGACCGCGGCGGCCGGCTCGATCGCGCTGGTCATGGACGACCCCGACCCGAGCGTGCTCGCAACCTGGACGAACGCGCTCTCCGCGCTCGGCTGGAGCGCCGACGTGATCACCCGCGCGGCCGATGATCCGCCGCTCGTCGGGAACTCGTCGGCCGGGCTGCGGCACTACGATGCCGTGCTCTGGCAGGTGGACCCCAACCGCTATCCGCCGTTCAGCGACAAACAGCGCGCGGCAGTCGACTCGCTCCTGAACGGTGGCGGCCGGCTGCTCGTCACCGGCCACGACATCGGCTTCGGCCTTTCGGACGCCGGCAGTCCCACGTACAGCCCCGAGCGCGAGGCGTGGCTCGAGCATGGCCTGAAGTCCCGCTACTTCGCCGACAACTACAACGCCGACACGCTCTCGGGCGTCACCGGCAGCCCGGTGACGGCCGCCTACACGGCGGGCATCCCCTACGCGCTCTGGCTCTACCCCGACTCGGGCGACAACATGGGCCCCGCGCCCGGCACGGACGGCACCTGGTACGGCGACTGGACGGAGAACTTCCTCGACTTCAGCAACATCGGCATGCGCTGGGAGAGCAGCGCGCCGCACGGCACGCCGGGCGTGGGCGTCTGGGGCGGGAAGACCTCGCGGCTCGTCGGCCTGTTCTATGAATGGCGAGCGCTCGCCGGCGCTTCGACCGCGCACCTTCCCGCACGCACGGGCGTGCTGCGGGACGCGGCCTCGTGGCTCATGGGGCACCGCCCGCCCGAGGTCCACATCACGCAGCCCGCGCCGGGCACCGTGGTCAGCACGGACGCGCTCAGCATCCACTACTCGCTCCGCGCCGATGCGGGCCGCGCGATCGCGAGCCGCGACGTGGACTACTCGTTGGACGGCGGCGAGACGTGGTCTCCGATCACGAGCGCGGCCTGCGCCGACTCGGGCTGCGTGTGGGACCTCTCCGGCGTGCTCGGCGGGCCGGCCACGCCGAACTCGGCGAGCGTCCGGCTCCGCGTGCGCGCCAGCGACAATGGTGCGCCGGCGCTCCACTCGGAGTCGGTGATGAGCGGCACGTTCGTGCTCGCGCGTCCGGGCGGGGACACGCGCGGCCCCGTCGTGGTGGCGGGCAGCGTGAGCGTGAGCCCGTCGCCGATCCGCCGCGGCCAGCCGACGACGCTGTTCGCGACGTTCAGCGACGCCGAGCGCGGCGCCAGCAACGTGTCCGCCGCCGAGTATTCGGTCGGGCAGGCGCCCGCCGCCGCGGGCGGCGGCTTGCCGATGTCGGGCACGTTCGGCTCGCCGACCGTCCAGGCCTCGGCGCCACTCGCGACCGCGAACGTGCTGAACGGCAACACGCGGCTCTGGGTGCGCGCGCGCGACGCGGCCGGCAACTGGGGCAGCGCGGCCGCGATCGACGTGATCACGAGCGGCACCGGCACGGTCTCGGTCGGCGACGCGGTCGCGGTGGACTTCCTCGGCACCCCGAGCCCGAACCCGTTCCGCGGCCACGCCGCGTTCCGCTTCGGCCTCGCGCGCGCGGGCGAGGTGCGGCTCGAGATCTTCGACCTCGCCGGCCGCCGCGTGCGCTCGCTCGCGAGCGGCGTGCTCCCCGCGGGCGAGGTGACGCGCGAATGGGACGGGCGCGACGATCGCGGCCACGGCGTGCGGTCGGGCGTTTACTTCGTGCGCCTCACCACGCCGGCGCGCACGTTCACCACCCGTCTCGTGTCGCTGGACTGAAGCGGAGCGAGGAATGGGGCGCGGGCCGCGCGCCCTATTCCTCGTCGCCGACGTTCGCCTCCGCCTTCAGCCGCTCGCGGTCGGGGATGACGAAGCGGTCGTGGCCGGTCACGAGCAGGCCCTCGCGATTCCACTTGCTCATGACCCGGATCGCGGACTCGACCGTGGTGCCGACGAAGCCCGCGATCTCCTGGCGCGAGAGTGCCAGCGGGATCTCGACCCCTTCGGGCGTGTCGCGTCCCATGCGCTCGGCGAGCGAGAGGAACAGGCTCGCGATCCGCGCCGGCACGCGCGTGCCGTGCATGGCGGTGAGCTTGCGCGTGAGCGCCATGTTGAGTCGCGTCATCGCCAGCAGCACCGCGCGCGAGAACTTCGGATCGCGCTCGAGGAGGTCGAACCAGTCGCGGCGCGGGAGCAAGACCAGCGTCGTGGGCTCCATCGCGATCGCGGTCGCGGGGTAGGGGATCTCGTTGTACACGGCGACCGCTCCCACCGCATCGCCGGGACCGAACATCTCGAGGATCACGTCCGCGGCCTCGGCGTGGCGCACCACCTTCACGCGGCCGCTCACGACCACGGTCAGGTTCTCCGCCGCATCACCCGTGTTCCACAGCAGCTCGCCCTTCCCGAGATCGCGCAACGTCGCCATGGCCGCGACGCGCTCGCGGAGCGGCGGCGGCAGGGCATCGAACAGCGGCGTGGCGGCGAGTGCTTCGCGCACCCGATCGCCGTGCATGCGGGCCATGGGTGGCAGCATGCCGCACGCCCGTCGCGCCGGACAACCGGCGCCGCCCGGCCGCACCCCTCGCAACGTGGGCCTCGCCAACGCGTTCCCGATCCCGCCGCCGCAGGGCGGGCGATGCGAGACCACATTCATATTCGCGGTTTCGACGCGAGCGGACGGGGACGGATTTCGGATGTATATTGATAGGCGTCCCGCGAACAATGCCGGCCGAACCGGGCCGGTGATGGTGACGCACGCGACATCGCGTCACGAGGATTTTGGGGCGAGGGTGCGCCGAGTCGCGCGAGCGCGCGTGCGACCGCAGGCCGCCGCCCTCGCCCCCTCCGCGACCGCTCCTCCTCCGGTATCTACCGGACGAACCGCGAACGTCGCGCGAACATTCCCCTGACAACCGTGCGGATTGGAAGCCGGCACGATGCCGAGGAGCGCGGCTACTCGTGGCCTGGGGCCGCGCCGAAGGGCCGGGGCCTCAAGTCGATCGGGGTGGTGCCGAAGACCTCGCTGCGGGCACTCCGGGCACTTACCGGGTCCGGGACGCCGCGAATGACGGCTGCATGGGCGTCACCATTCACCTCGCGTTGCGCGGGTCCTCCGGGCGTGCTACACGTGCCGCCGATCCCCGGATGGATCTCCCCGCGTGACACTCGAAAGGACTCGTCATGCTGCGACGTTCGCTCCTCGCACTCGCGCTGCTTGCGGTGCTTCCCGCGCTATCGTTCGCGGGTCCGTTCACGGCCTACGGCCCGGAATTCGGGTTCACGTCGGGCCCTGACCAGTTCTTCGTCGGTGGCCACCTCAAGTGGGGTGGTGTGGCCGAACAGCTCGATTTCGTGCCCGGCATGGACCTGAGCTTCGGCGACAACAGCACCATCGTGTCGATGAACGGCGACTTCCACTACCGCTTCGCGACCAAGACGTCGTGGCGGCCCTATGTGGGTGGCGGCATCGGCATCCACTTCGTCTCCAGCGACAACAACGGGCCCAGCCAGGACAACAGCAACACCGCGACCGGCGGCCACTTGATCGTCGGCGGTGACGTGCTCGCCAAGGGCGGCAGCCGGTTCTTCACCGAGTTGAAGCTGGGCTTCTCGAACTCGCCGGACGTCAAGGTCGCGGCCGGGTTCAACTTCGCGGCCCGCTGACGCCGCACATCCCGACCCACCCCGTCGCGCCGGTCCCGGAGCCTCCCGGGGCCGGCGCAGTCGTTTTCGACCGGTGGCGGTACTGCCTTATGGTCACGGATCACCCGCCCGTTTCCGCTCTCGGAGGACCATTCATGCGCCGTCTCGCCTTAGGCCTGGCATTCGCGTGCGCGGTCCCGCTCGTGGCGGAGCCCGCACGCGCCACGATCACGCCGGACGCGGCCAAGGTCGTGCACCGCTACCTCGAGGTCACGGGGGGCGCGGCGTCGTTCGCGGCGGAGAGCACGAGCTACACGCACGCCAAGCTCTACGCGTTCGGCTTCGAGGGCACGTTCGCATCGTGGTTCGCGCGCCCGTCGCGGCGTTACGCGCGCACCGAGCTCGGGCCGTTCAAGCTCTCGGAGGGCGTGAACGGCGCCACCGCGTGGCGAACGGATCCCACGACGGGCGTGGTGCGGGCGCTCGCCGACCACGACCTCGACCAGGCGCTCGCGAGCGCGTGGTTCGAGGGCGAGCGCTGGGCCGAGGCGGGCGAGGGCGGCGGCAGCGTGAGCCGGAGGCATCACCGGTGGTCGCGGCGGGACCGGGGCCGGCGCCGCCGTGAAGCTGATCGGATTCGCGACGCTCAACGGGGGGACCACCGGCGGGGTCGCGGGACAGACGGTGACCGCCTCGACCTATGCCCAGCTCAAGTCCTACGCGGAGAGCGCCACCGCCTACGTCATCATGGTGCAGGGGACGATTTCGAACGGGGCGAATG
>DATLUU010000508.1:0-4248 GCA_035577885.1 Verrucomicrobiia bacterium | reverse complement strand
TGGTGAGCGCGATGAGTGGCTGGCTCGAGCGGCCGGTGATCTTCGCCGTGATCGTCTCCTGCGCGTTCGACTTGGGATCGGAGGACGGTGTCTTCGCCTCGGCGGTGATGTCGAGCAGCGGGTCGACGCCCTGCTGGTTGTCGAACGTGAGCGAGGCATTGTCGATCTTGAAGCGGTTGCTCAGGTACCAGTAGGTCCCGCGCAGCGCCTTCATCTCGCCGTAGATCAGCAGCGAGTCCGCGGTCTGCTGCAGGTCCAAGTCGGCGTCGAACTCGATGTCGGCAGAAGCCGCGGCACTCTCGGTATGCCAGCGCAGGTTGTTCGTGGCCTCCACCTGAAGCCGGTAGGTCCAGTAGAGCGGCTGCGTCGTGGTGGCGCGCTTCTCCACCTCGGACTGGTTCGCGAAGTCGAACTCGATCACGCCGCGCTTGAGGATCGCCTGGCCCGCCACCTCCGGCAGCACCTCGCCGCCGATGCGCGCCCCATCGCTGACCACGAAGTCGCCGTCGAACAGCACCGCGTAGAGCCCCTCCTCGGCGGCGGCGATGTCGCGCAGCGAGACATTGAAGCGGTAGCTGTCGAGCCGGCCGTGCTGCAGCAGCACGTCGCCGCTCGCGGTCACGCGCCCGGCGCGGCCCTGGTTGGCGTAGAGCGTGTCGAGCGTGATCCGCTTCTCGTCGAAGTGCAGGTCGGCGTTCAGGTTCTGGAACACCTCGCTGCGGTTGATGGGACGGACGACGCCGTCGCGGATCTGGCCGGTGCCCGAGAGCTGGATCGCACGTGGCGTGCCGCCGAGCTGGGCGCGGAGCTGGAACCTCCCGTGCGCCGACTGCAGCTGCGGCACCACGAGCGGCAGCACCTGGAGGTCGCCCGCGGGGATGTCCACCTGGCCCTGGATCGGCAGCTCGGGCACGCGCGCCGGAGCCCCGAGTGCGAGCTGCAGCGGCAGCCGGATGCTGGCCGTGGACTGCACGTTCTGCCGGCGGGCGGTGAGCTTCGGCACCACGAACCAGCCATCGGCATAGTGCCCGGTGAGCTCGACGCGTTCCGCCTTGATGTCGCGCCAGCCGAAGCCGTCGGCCTCGGCATCCACGTCGGCGACCGGGTGGGCCGGGCTGCCGGAGAGGGTGACGCGCCCCGAGGCGAGGCCGTTCCACCCCGACGTGCCGGTGGCGATGAACGGTGCCACCGGCAGTGCCTCCGACGTCACCTCGCCGCGCCAGTTACCGGCGTCCTTCAACCAGCGCACCACCGCCGTGGCCGAGAGCGAGTCCGGGAATGCGGCAGCGGTGTGCTCCACGGCGCCGGCGGCGCGCAGCGTGCCGCCCGCGAGCTCGTAGCGCCCGTCCTCGAGCTGCAGCCGGTGTGATCCGCCGGAGAGCACGAGCGACAGCGAGTCGGCGGCGTGCCCGCCGAAAGCGGGTCGCCCGGCGCGCCCCTCGAACCGCCAGCGCGGGTCGCCGGAGCGCCCTTGAACGGTGAGGCGCACGTCAGCCCGACCCCCGATGCCCCAGTCGGGCGGCAGGCCGATGCGCGCGAGGTCGAGGCGCTGGCCCGTGAACTCGAAGTCGTAGGGTCCGCCCGGCGACGCCCAGCGCCCGCGCGCCTCGATGTGCGCGTCGCGGTCGTTCGCGGCGAGGCGCTCGAACAACACTCCGCTCGCGTCCCCGGACAGCCGAACCGGAGGTTCGGCCGTGTAATGGAACTGCGTGCTGCTCATCTCCGCCGAGCTGATCGTCATCCACCAGCCGTCGTCGTGCCACGCGGCCTGTCCGGTGAGCGCGATCGTCGTGTCACCGGCCTGGGCAGTGACCGGCGCGAAGCGCACGACCTGGTCGCCGAGCGCGATGGGCGCGCTCGCGCGATCGAGGTGGATGCCGAGGAAGCTGCCGTCCGTTGCACCCGCCTGTGCGGTCAGGTCGGGGGTGGGCAGGAGCCGGCCGTGGACCCCGGCGAGCGTCCAGCGCGAGAACTTCGCCGCGGCCCAGTTCGTCTCGCGCCCGCTCAAGTCACCGGTCACGTAGAACCCGCCCGCGCGGCTCTCCACCGTGCCCTCACCGCGCTCGAGCACGCCGGTCAAACCGGTCGCCCTGCCGTCCGGCCACTCCTCGAGCGGCAGCTCGCGGATCGCGTACGGGCCGCTCCAGCCGCCGCCCGGCTGGGTGCGCCCGCGCAGCATGAAGTGCCCGCCGCGGCGCACGCCGACGACGCGGAACGAGTCCGGCGCGTTGGCCGGGAAGTCCACGCGCACCGCGGCGCTGTCGGCGCGCCAGCCCTGCCACTCGGAGGGGATGAGCGTCGCTTCCAGCACGCCGATCGGTCGTGCGTGCGTCTCCACCGCGTAGTGGAAGCGACCGTTCAGGTTCCCGGCGGGCCAGCCATCGAGGTGGAGCGCGTGCCAGTGCGCGGGATCGGCGCGACGCGCCTCCCCGCCCACCTCCCACCCGGCGCGCGACCAGCGCAGCGTGCCCAGGAGATCGCCGGCGTTCGAGGTCGCCGCAAGGGAGTCGAGCAGCAGCTCGCCGCCGCGCCAGTGCGCGCGGCCCGTGCCCTCGGCGGTGAGCCCGTCCCAATCGGCCGTGCTCTCGAAGCGGCCGTTCCATTCCCGCGAGCCGCGGGCGTCGAGCACGAAGGCGCCTTCGCCGGGCACGTCGAACGAGCGGTTGTCGAACACGGTCGCGAGCCAGCGCCAGCGCACGCGGCCCACGACCACGTGCACGTCGCGATCGGGATCGCCGGCGCGCCAGTCCGCGCGGGCGTTCATCTCCAGATCCGCCGTGCGCAGGTCGCCGAGCCTCGCGTGCACGCCCGTGCTGTCGGCGGAGAGGTCGGCGGTGAGTCCATCGAGCTTGCTCCCCCACGGGCCGTAGCCCCAGGTCATGCGTTCCAGGCGCACGCGCGAGGTGTGGCCGAGGTTGGCGATGGCGTCGAGCGACACGTCGCTGGCGCGCCCGTAGGGCGCCGGCGCCAGCACCGAGGCGTTCCGCACCCGCAGTCGGATCTGCAGCTCGCGCACCGCGTGCGATCCCTTGCGGCTCGGGTTCGAACGCCACACCGGGACCCGCCAGTTCCCGTCCTTGCCCACGAGCCGCACCTCCGGCCGCTCGAGCGCGAGCTCGATCTGGCCGCTCTTCCCGAACGCGAGTCCCCAGGCGGAATAGTCCACCTTCATCTCGCGCGCCGCGATCAACGTCGTGCCGTCCCGGAAGCGCACGCGCGGCTCGACGGCGCGAAACCCCGTGAACGGGTTGCCGCGGATGTCGCGTAGGTCCAGGACCAGGTCGCTGTGCTCGCGCAGCGTGCGGTTCAAGAGGATCGACAGCTCGCGAGCAACCAACTCCGTGCGATTCATGAAGAACAGCACCGCGGAGATCACCGCCAGCACCGCCAGCCCGAGGAACACGAGCGTCACCAGGCGCGCGAGCTTCCCCACCGTCCAGCGCACCGGCTGCGGGACGTGCTCGACCACCTCCTCGACGGCGTCCTCGATCTCCTCGCGGATCGTCTCGACGACGCCGTGCGACTCCTCGTGGTCTTCGCGTTCGTGCTTGGTGGGTTCGTCGCTCATGGCTGGATCGGGAGGTCGGGGTCGCGGCGCGCGGGCGCGGCTTCGCCAGCGGGTCTGGTCAAGACAGCCAGGGTCAGCCTCATGTCAGAAGCTCGGCCCGATGGCGAACTGCACGTCGAACGGGAACAGCCGATGGCGGATCACCGTCCCGTGGAAGTCGGGGTGCTTGCTCCAGGTGAGGTCCATGCGGAGCGGCCCGAACGGAAGCAGGAGACGTGCCCCGACCCCGGCCGTGTACCGGATGTCGCCCGGGTCGCTGTGGGCAGCCTCCCACGGGAGGATGAAATCCGAAAGCTGGATGAACTCGGTCCGTGACCAGACATTGCCAACATCCACGAACGCCTCGGCCCCGAACGGTCCGCGCAGGGGGATGCGGGCCTCCACGTTCAGCAACAGCATGGCGAGGCCGCCGTCCTGGAGGATCGAGTTCTCGTCGAACCCCCGCATCGAATTGACGCCGCCGATGAAGAACCGTCGCTCGCGCGGCACACGGGCCACGACGCTGTCCTGCGTCCCCGGCTGGAACGTGCTCGTGTCGCTCCCCGTTGGGCCCATGACGCCGCCGGAGAAGCGGGTCGCGATCGTCCAGCCGTTCGCGCGCGGCGTGTACCAGCTGGAGACCAGCACCAGCTTGCGGAAGCTGCTGGCCCCCTTGAGCGGCCCGCCGGCCAGCTCGGCGA
>DATLUU010000507.1:0-2356 GCA_035577885.1 Verrucomicrobiia bacterium | reverse complement strand
GGCCTATGCGACCGGGTTCCCCGTGGATGGCAACGGCCTCGTGGGTCGTACCACCGAGGACCTGGTGGCGCTCGCGGATCGCGTGGACGCCGGGCTGGGCAGCGCCGCCGACCAGGTGCTGCGCCGTCGCGTGCTGACGTTCTACGTCAGCGAACCGAGTCCACTCGCGCGCAGCGGAGGCGGGCAAGCCGGGGGGCACTGAGTCGCACTCGGAACGATCGCTGGTTCACGGCGCCCGTCGGCCCCAGCGTACGGTGGCGGTGAACGTGTAGTAGTCCCCGACGTCACCACCCTCGAGGGCGATGTCCGAGAAGATCAGGTGATAGTCGAGTCCGATGGCCACGCCGAAAGTCGGAGCTCCGGCGGCGCGGAACTCGTAGCCGAGTCCCGCGAACATTCCTGGGGCGTTGTGGTCGGGTAGCGCCGGGGATCCGGGATCGGTTTCCTCGCGCGTGATCCAGTAGTAGCCCAGCCCCGCCTCCACATAGGGATGCCGCTGGGCCAGCGATGTTCGCGCGTGGGCTTCCAGGGACGCGATCGTGATGCGGTTCCGTTCGAAATCGCCGCCGCCGGGGTCATGTGCGACCGCCAGCCCGATGCCGAGATCCATCGCGTGCCCCGTGACGCGGTCGAACGTGAGGCCCAGCTCGGCCCCGCTCTTCAGCATGCCCTGCTGAGCCTCCTGTGCCGTGCCCGCTCGGAGCCCCACGAGGTGAGTGGATGGGCTCGCGGACGCGTCCGTGGCGGCCGTGAGACAGGCCACCGCGGCGAACGCCAGGGCATTGAGCTGCGACGTGGAGCGCGACCGTGACCACCACATGCGGCAACCTTACCGCATGGCACGCCGGAATGTGCCCGGTGACCTGCTCACCTCCAGGTTTGCGTCTTCTCGGGGCCCGCCATCACGATGGCCTCGACTGCCCGTCGATGGCGAGGCCGCAGCGGAGGGAGAGCCGAATGAAGCGAAGTCACCGGACGACGCGGGCGGCCGTGCTGCTCCTCGCGTCGCTCGCCGGCGCACACGCCTCGCCGGCGGACGCTGCGAAGCACGTGTTCATCGACGCGGCATCGCTCAAGTGCTGCGAGTACGAAAGCGTCCCCGGGCTCGTCTACGTCGGCCCACGCAACGAGTTCACGTTCCAGGAGCTCGCCGCGTACGCGGCCCCCGTGCTGTGGTTCTCTCCTGACGAGCCGCTGCTGGGTGAGCGGAGGGGCCCGCGCATCGACATCCCGACCTCGTTCCCGTTCGAGGATTCGGCATCCACGCCGGTGAGCTACTACCGCGTGCGCAGGATCCTGAAGCTGCCGAGCGCGGATCCGGGCGCGGTGCGGGTCGACCGCTCCGATCGAACCCGCTCGAAGGTGCGCATCGACCAGGTCGCCGGCATCGACGTCGACTACTTCTTCTACTACCCGTCCGAAGTGGGACTGGGCGGCCACCGCCACGACGTCGAATCGGTGGAGATCAAGCTGGTGTTCGGCAAGCGGCCCGACTGCGAGCCGGATTGCCGCTACGCGATCGTGGTCACGAGGGTCCTCGGCAAGGCGCACGGGCTGCTCTGGTACGACAACACACTCGATCCATCCGCGGAGACGCGCTTCCCGATCCACGTCCTGGTGGAGGAGGGCAAGCACGCGAGCTGCCCCGACGCGAACGGCGACGGCCAGTACACGCCTGGCTACGACGTGACGCAGCGCGTCAACGACGCGTGGGGCGTGCGCGACATCATCCGCAGTGGAACCCTGTACTCAGGGGGCTTCCAGTCCTGGATGGCGAAGAATCGCCAGAAGCAGGACCGGGTGTTTCCGCCCCTGCCGGCCGACAGCCACGTCCGCGACAAGCTCCGGAAGAGCGCCGATCCCGGCGGACAGGCGGTCTACGAGCTGCGACCGTTCCCCTCGGCCGAGAGAGCAGAGCCCGAGCTCGTCCGGTTCATCGCCGACAAGGGCGATCCCAACTGGCCCGCGGTCGAAAACGTCGGCACGCTGTCGGAGTTCAGCTCCTGGGCGAGTGCGGAGTCCTTCATCAAGTCGGTCTCGCTCGCCTATCGCTACGACGGGGAGGGTAACGGGGGCGTGGCGGCAACCTTCCCATTGCTCATCGTCCGACCGTTCAACGAGCCCATGGGTGGCGGCTGGATCAGCAACCGGCTGTACTTGAAGGACCACCACCTGCGCGACATCGGCTGGCAGCTGCAGTACACGTCCTCGGCGTCGCGCTGGGTCGATCCGTACTTCTCGGCGGGGGCGGAGTGGGACCAACGCGGTGACGGAAGCGAGGTCACGTACGGCGTGATCGAGCAGGGCGTCAAGTTCCGGGTCAGCGTGGCGCACACGCCGCTCAAGTTCATGGCGA
>DATLUU010000506.1:0-4356 GCA_035577885.1 Verrucomicrobiia bacterium | reverse complement strand
CGGCGAGGATCGACTGGGCCGAGTCGGGGGCCACCTTCACCGGCCCCACGCCCTTCGCGGCGAGGGCCGGGGCCTGGGTGAGGACGGTCAGCATCAGCGCGATCGCGAGCGAACGCATCGGGGCTCTCCAAGGGTCGGATGGGAATGCATCCGCGGAAGCTATCGCGGGCATGACACGGTGTGTCACGCATTCCGCAGCGGGTGTGTCCACCGGTCACCGCGAATCGCGACGACGAGCGCTGCGCGCGACGCTTCCGCCGGATTGCCCTTGCGTGCTCGGCCCGGCATAATGCCTGCCTCCACATCCGCTTACGCACGCACTCGCGCCGCGACATGGATTGAGTCCGGCGTTGGACACGGTTCTTGCTGGGAGCCCCGGCGCATGGAAGCCGCCACCCCGATGCCGCCGGCCGATACGGCCACTGAGAAAGTCCCCATGGACGCGCTGGTCATCCAGGGAGGCCGCCGCCTGTCCGGGCGCGTGGCCATCAGCGGGGCGAAGAACGCCGCGCTGCCCGTGATGGCCGCGACGCTGATCGCGCCCGGGGTGCACAAGCTCCGGAACGTTCCCGACCTGCGCGACACGCGCACGTTCGCCGCCGTGCTGGGCAAGCTCGGCGCCAAGGTCCGCTTCGAAGGCGACCTCTGCACCATCGACACCACGCACGTGAGCAGCGTCGAGGCGCCCTACGAGCTGGTGAAGACGATGCGCGCCAGCATCTACGTGCTGGGGCCCCTGCTCGCGCGCCTGGGCGGCGCCAAGGTGTCGCTGCCGGGCGGCTGCGCGTGGGGGCCGCGCCCCGTGAACCTGCACCTGGCCGGCCTGGCCGCGATGGGCGCCAACCTCGAGATCGAACACGGCTACATCGTCGGCAGGAACGTCAAGCTCCACGGCACGCACTTCACGTTCGACATCGTCTCCGTGGGCGCCACCGCCCAGCTGATGATGGCCGCGGTGACCGCGCAGGGCACGACCGTCCTGGACAACGTCGCGATCGAGCCCGACATCACCGTGCTGGGCGAGGTGCTGGTGGCCTGTGGCGCGCGCATCGACGGCCTGGGCACGCGCCGCCTGGTCATCCACGGCGTGCGCGAACTCAAGCTGATCGACACCACGATCATCCCCGACCGCATCGAGGCCGCGACGTTCGCTGCCGCGGCGGTGATCACCGGCGGCAGCATCACGCTCGAGCGCGTCATCCCCGACCACTTCGAGGCCGCGCTCCGGAAACTCGAGGAGGCCGGCGGCAACGTCGTGCGCGAGCACGACGAGGTCACGGTGACCGGCCGTGGCCGGCCCGAGGCCGTGGACGTGACCACGCAGGTGTTCCCCGGCTTCCCCACCGACATGCAGGCGCAGATGATGGCGGTGGCGTCGATCGCGAACGGCACCAGCGTGATCGAGGACACGATCTACCTGGACCGCTTCTCGCACGTGGCCGAGCTGCAGCGCCTCGGCGCGCGCATCGAGCTCAAGAACAACGTCGCGGTGGTGAAGGGCGTGGAGAAGCTCTCCGGCGCGCCGGTCATGGCCACCGACCTGCGCGCGAGCGCAGCGCTCGCGCTGGGCGCGCTCGTGGCCGAGGGCGAGACACGCATCTCGCGCATCTACCACCTCGACCGCGGCTACGAGAAGTTCGATCACAAGCTGACACAGCTCGGCGCACGCGTCGAACGCGTGCAGGAGTAGGCCGGGCCCATTACGCCCGGCCCCCGGCCTCGTCTATTCTGCCCATATGCTCGACGCGATCGTAGCGCTCTATTCGCGAACTCTTGGAAGCCCGCCCGACAAGGTGCTGCCGCTCCGGACCGACGGGTCCCAGCGGCGGTACTTCCGGCTGACGGGGAGCGAGCCCGCGTCCGTGGTCGGTGCTCACGGGCCGGATGCGGACGAGAATCGGGCGTTCCTCGCGTACTCGCGTTCCCTGCGGGGGGCCGGACTCCCGGTGCCCGAGATCTACGCCGCCGACGAAGGGCTCGGCGTCTGGCTCGAGGAGGACCTCGGCGACACCACGCTGTTCGACGCGCTCTCCGCAGCCCGTGCTGCCGTGGGCGGAGAGTTCCCGGCGGCGGTGCTTGCGAGCTACGAGCGTGTCGTGGACGTGCTGCCGCGTTTCCAGGCGGACGGCGCGCGGGTCATCGACTTCACGCTCGCGTATCCGCGCCCGGCCTTCGACGCCCAGTCGATGCTGTGGGACCTCAACTACTTCAAGTACCACTTCCTCAAGCTGGCGCACGTTCCATTCAGTGAGCAACGACTCGAGAACGACTTCGCCCGCCTGGTGGAGCACCTCCTGGCGGCGGACACGGGCTACTTCCTCTACCGCGATTTCCAGTCCCGCAACATCATGCTGCGGGGCGGCCAGCCCTGGTTCGTCGACTACCAGGGCGGCCGGCGCGGCGCCGCTCAATACGACATCGCGTCGCTGCTCTACGACGCCAAGGCCGATCTGCCCGAGGCGGTGCGTGCCCACCTGCTCGAGCGATATGTCGATGCGCTCGTCCGGCACACGGGCGCCGACCCCGCCCGCTTCCTCGAGCACTATCCCGGCTACGTCCTGATCCGGATCATGCAGGCGATGGGCGCCTACGGATACCGCGGGTTCTTCGAGCGGAAGCCGCGTTTCCTCGAGAGCGTGCCCTACGCGGCGCGCAACGTCGCCCGTCTGCTCGATCAGGGTCTGCCTGTGGACCTCCCCGAGCTCGAGAACGCCTTCCGCTATATCGTGGAGCATTGGGCCCGGCGCGAGAGCCCGGTCACCGCGTTGCCCGGGCTGCACGTGCGCGTGAGCAGCTTCAGCTATCGCGACGGCGTGCCCGCGGACGATTCCGAACATGGAGGCGGATTCGTGTTCGACTGCCGCTCCCTGTCCAACCCGGGGCGGCTTCCGGAGCTGGCGGGGCGGATCGGCACCGATCCCGCCATTGCCGGGTTCCTCGAGGCCCTGCCGGAGACGGTGATGTTCTGGCGTCACGTCACCGCCCTGGTGGATGCGCACATCGCCAACTTCCGCGAGCGGAACTTCTCCGACTTCAGCGTCGCGTTCGGGTGCACCGGCGGCCAGCACCGCTCGGTCTACTTTGCCGAGCGACTCGCAGGCCATGTGCGCGAGCGTCATCCCGACGTGACGACGAGCGTCCGCCATCTCGGTTCGCCGCGATGGAAGCTCGAGCCAGGCGCGCCGGGCTCCGTGGCCACCGGGGCCGCCACCCCTCCATCGCGATCCGAACGAAGGCCGTCGCCCGCTCCCGCGGGTGATTCGCGCCCTTGAAGGGGATGATCTTCGCCGCCGGGCGCGGAACCCGGCTCGGCGCTCTCGGGGCGAGCTGTCCCAAGGCACTGATCGAGATCGCTGGGCAGACCATGCTCGAGCGCACCGTCCGCAGCGTGACGGCCGCGGGCGCGGATCGGATCGTGGTCAACGTGCATCACCATGCCGAAGCGATCGAGCGCTTCATCGCCAGCCATGATCTCGGCGTCGAGATCCGTGTCAGCCGCGAGATCGAGCACCCGCTGGAAACCGGCGGCGGGCTGCTGCAGGCCCGCGATCTCCTGGGCGGTGACGGCCCGCTGCTGCTCCACAACGTGGATGTCATCTGCGAGGCGGCACTCGCGCCTCTGTGTGCGAGCCTCGAAAGCACCCGCTCGCTCGCGGTGCTTGGCGTTCAGCCGCGTGACAGCCGGCGACGACTGCTGTTCGATGACGAGGGCCTTTACGGTCGCGAGGACCTGGGGAAGGGCGTGCGCACCGAGATCCGCACGCCCCGTGGCTCGGTACGTGCGCTGGCGTTCACCGGGATCCACGCCTGCGCGCCGCGACTGCTGGACCTGATCACCGAGCGCGGCGTGTTCTCGATCGTGGACGTCTACCTGAGGCTCGCGGGCGAGGGGCACTCGATCCAGCCCTGGCTGCTGCCCGAGGGAACCTGGATGGAGATCGGGAGTCCGGAGCGGCTGGCGGAGGCGCGGAAACGATTGGAGCAACGCGCCCGAGGCTGAGTCGTGTCCGCGAATCGATGACCGAACGGGCGCCTCGGTAGCCTCACCTACTCCGAGAGCGGCGTCACGTTGGCGTCGCGGATGAGCCCGCGCCGCATCAGCGTCTGGCCCGCGTCCCAGGCGCGCTCCATGGAGTCGAAACGGCCGACCATGAGCTGGAACGTGCGCTTGCCCTCGACCTTCGACTTGCTCACCCACACGCGGTAGGAGACGAGCCGCGCCAGGTGGTCCTTCTCCGCCTTCGCCATGTCGTTGCTCTGGAACGACCCGGCGATGATGGCGAACTTCTGGTGCGGGTTCACCGGTGTCTCGTCGCCTCTCGTGGGGCTCTTGGGCGGCGCGGGCGCCGGCGTGCT
>DATLUU010000505.1:0-4605 GCA_035577885.1 Verrucomicrobiia bacterium | reverse complement strand
AGGTCAACCCCGGCAAGATCCTCATCGCCGGTGCGCGCAAGGGCTGGACCGGCGCGCTCCAGCGCGCGGACAACGGCTCGCTGGACACGAGCCTCGAAGGCTTCGCCGCGGCGATGCACGAGATGTACCGGGAGCAGGCGCAGAACATCGGCGTCGACTACTTCCGGCGCAACTACGCCGTGCCGATCCGGCCCGGCACCGTCGTCGACCCGAAGCAGTGGGTGCCGTGGGACCCGGCGCGCTCGTACCTCCAGTCGGGGCGCGAGGGCGAGAACCTCGTCACGGCCGGCGGCACGAAGTACGTCATCCCGAAGACGCTCGACGACGCGTTCCGCGCGGCGGAGCAGGACTACACGACCAAGGCCGGCAAGTTCCTGTCGCACTTCACGAACCCGTGGCGCACCGCGGTCATCACCGCGAGCCCCGGCTTCTACGTGCAGCACGTCATCTCGCACGCCGTGCTCGCCTCGCTCGAAGGCGTGAACCTCAGCGACTGGGCGCACGCCTGGCAGGAGTACCGCGCGCGCGGGAACGGCAACATCTACGATATGCTCCAGGGCCACTCGATCGCGCGCGAGGCTGGCGCGCCGGCAACGCTGACGCCTGCGCAGGGGATGCGCGAGCGCATGCGTACCGAGCTGCTCGCCGCCAAGGCGGACGGGCGCGGCCTGATCGGTACGGCGCGGGCCGGTGCGTCGGGCGCGACGCACGGCCTCGCGTCGACCCTCCACAACTTCACGAACGTGACGGACGCGCTCTCGCGCACCGCGGTCTACCTGCACGACTCCAACAAGCCCGGCTTCAACGACGTGGACGCGCTCAACCGCGCGTACGCGGGCGTCGTCGACTACTCGGATCTCAACAACGTCGAGCAGAACCTCGTCCGCCAGGTCGTGCCCTTCTACTCGTTCCAGAAGCAAATCCTGAAGATCGCCGCGAAGATGCCGGTCGATCACCCGATCGTCGCCGCGCTCGCCGCGCAGTTCTACCGGATCAACCAGCAGCAGCAGAAGGACGCGTGGGGCCAGTCGCTCACGGACGGCTACTCGGGCGTCATCCCGATCGGCGGCGGCGGCGGGCTCGACACGCGCAAGATCAACCCGTTCAAGGACGCGGCCGGCCTCGTCACCCCGGACGGCATCGCCAGCTCGCTACACCCGCTCATCGGCGAGGCGCTCCGCTACTTCCTGCACGCGCCCTCGGGCGGCTTCGTGCAGGCGCGCACCGTCGACCCGTACGGCAACGAGGTGCCCCAGCTCACGACCGGGCAGATCACCCGCGACCTGTTCGGCGGCATCCCCGGCGTGGCCGAGGCGCAGGCCGTCACCGGCGGTAGCGCACGCGGGCCGCTCGCCCAGACGGGCGCGTTCCTCGGCGCGAACGTGCGCACCAAGGAGGATATGCAGAAGATCGCCGACAAGATCGCGGGCTCGCGCGCGGCCGCGGCCGGCAACAAGCCCTTCGCCTCCAAGGGCAGCACGACCTACGGGCCTCCCGTCACGAAGAAGAAGGGCAGCGGGTACCTCGGAGGCTAGAATGGGGCCATGCCCGCCAATGCCACCGAACACTTCTCTCGCCACGAGCGGGCACTTCTGCGTCGACTCGATATGGAAACGCGGGTCACCGACCTGGAGGATGCCGACGACGACACCCAGGCCGCGATCCAGGATCTCGCACGTGCCGTAAACCGTCTGACCTGGGCGATCGGTTCGGCGATGTTCACGCTGATCTGCGTGCTCATCACGGCCGTCATCACGCAGGCATGAGCCCGGATAGGATCGTGCAGGTGCTCGACGACGGCAAGCGCCCCCCGCGCCCCGCGATCGTCGGCGCTCGCCTGGCGTCGATCCTTCTACTCGTGCTGACGCTCATGGTCCCAGTCACCGGGGTCATCGCCGTCCAGGCGCTCCGCACCGCGAACACCGCGGCGTGTCGCGGCGCGAACGACGCCAAGAGCGCGGTCGTGAGCCTGTTCCACACCATCGTCGCGAACGCCGAGCGGCCCATCCCCAACGCGACGCCAGAGGCACTCGCCCGCCAGAAGGCCAGCCTCGCCGCCTACGAGCGCTTCCGCAAGCTGACCGACGCGAAGCTCGCCAACACCCCTGGCTGCTGACCGGCCCGGTAAGCTGGTGGGATGCCGACCCTGAAGCAGGTCTTCACTCTGCCCACCAAGGCCCAGTGGGTCGAGATCGCGCGCCGCGTGGTCGTGACCTTCGGCTCCGCCTTCTCCGCGTCCCTGGCCGCCAACGAGGCCGGGCTCACGAACCTCCACTCGGTCGAGGTGGTCGCGCTCGCGGCCGGCGCTGCCGGCATCAACGCGCTGTACCGGGTCTTCGTGACCCCGGCCGTCGCCACCGCCAAGGCGGACGCGTCGGAGACGGCGAAGGCGCTCGGGGCGGAGGTGAGCCGCGCACTCGTCGGGGCTCAACCCCTCGACCTCCGCACGGTACTGGCCGCGCTCCCCGACGACCTCGTGCTGAAGGTGCTCCAGGCTCCCATCACGTCGGGCGTCGAGGCCGCGCACCCCGGACCCGAGACGACGTTCATTCCCCCTGCGGGGTAGTTCAGCGGCAGAACGACGGGCCGTTAACCCGTGCGTCGCAGGTTCGATCCCTGCCCCCGCAGCTAGTCCTTCGGTAGGAACGCCGGCCACCACCGGCGGAGCACGCCCGTCGAACCCACGCGGACGTAGTCCTGGTCGTCGCGTCGGATCGTGCCGTCTGCGGTCATCGCCGCGTAGACGCGGAGCACATCGCTCCGGCGTACTCCGCCGAGCAGCTCGGCCATTCTAGTCGGTGTCGGGAGCCCATCGCCCATCGAGGTGTTGTCGAGCACCCAGCCGACGATCCGCTGGGAGAGCGTCGTGTGGCGCTTCGTCCACTGGTCGCCCTCGTGCGGGAGCGCGGGGATGCGGCGTGTGCGCTCACCGCACCGGCGCGGGCAGCGGAGGATGCCCTTCTCCAGGAGCACCGGGTCGCGCCACGCGTCGCAGCGCGGGCACCGGAGGATGCCGCGCTTCTCGGCGCTCTCGCGCTGGCCGGGGCTGAGGTAGGCCGCGAGCCCGGAGCGATTCACCGTCTCCAGGCCCAGCTCGTACTCGGCGATGTCGCCGAGGCAGGCCCGGCGCACCGGGCAGTCGTGGCAGAGCTTGCGCGCCTCGTTGAGCGCGGGCTCGTCCACGAGCTTGCCCGTCTCGGCGCTGAACGGCTCGAAGAACGGTGCCGAGCGATCCTCGCCCGGTACCCGACACGCGGCGTGCTCGCGCCAGTGGCGCGCGCTCACGAGATCGTCATCGGATTCTGCGTGACCTTCTCGAAGACGGTCGCCGACGACTGAAGCTGCTGCCGGATGGCCGGCGCGTAGTAGAACTTCATCATCTGGTCGAGTGTGTGTGGCCGGTACTCGGGCAGCACCTTGCCGCTCGCGTCTTCCCAGCGCGCGACCGTGGCCGGCGCGTGCTTGTGCATCCACTTCTGGAACTCGTCGTACCGGTCCCAGATCTCGTACGCCTCTTTCTTCGAGCGCTCTAGGCTGGCGAGATCGCGTCGGAGCTGCTTCAGGACTTTGCGCTTGATCTTCATCAGTCCATCACCAGCTCGATCTCGGGACGGGTCGAGAACGCGAGCCCGTCGAAGCACTCGTCCTTGAACCAGCACGTCTTGCAGAATGGCCCGATGTTGCGGATCGGGATCGAGCCGCGCTTGATGGCCTGCCGGCGGCGCATGATGGAGCGCGCCCACCGGTGCGCCTCGTAGACCTGCGCGTCCGTGCGGTCGAGCCAGAGCTGCTCGAAGCTCTCGCTGTCGGCGCGTTTCTCGACGCCGGGGTGGTGCTCGACGGCTGACCGTGCCCACGCGGTGCGCGCACTGGCGACGGTCGGCTTCTCGGCCTTGACGATCCACTTCTGCTCAGCGACCCACGCCGGATCGCGATCGTCCTTGGTCGAGCTGTCCAGCTCGGCCTCGATCAGCTCTTTCTGGGTCGGCTTCTCTAGCGCCCACCGGTACGTACGGATCGCGTCGAACACGAGGCCGTAGGGCTCCAGGCCGTTCGCCTGCGCGAGCCAGTAGTAGAGCGTCTCCTGCGGGCTCACCGGCACGAGGTCGAGGCGCGACCAGTCCTTCATGGTCTTGCGCTCGACGAGCCAGAGCTTGCCGTTGACATTCCACATCTCGTCGACGTACCCGTACACCGAGAAGTTCGAGCCGGGGATCTTCGCGCTGAGCTTCTGCTCGACGGCGATCACCTCGACGTTCTGCGACATCGGGCCGTAGTGACGCACGTACCGGGCCATCAGCCAGTCCACGTCAGTGATGACGGCGTCGAAGGTGGCGGCCTCGACGAGGTTCTTCGGGTCCGCGACGTACGCGTGGATCGCCTGCGCCCAGCTCTCGCCCTTCCACAGTGCGGTGGCACCGACGTGACAGAGTGTGCCCTTCAGCATGTTCTCGGTCGGTGGCGTGCGCACGTACTCGCCCGCGTACTTGTAGTGCCACTTCTGCTCGCACTCGGCGAGCGTCGACAGCTCGGTGTAGGAGGTCTTGGCTACCATTCGATGTCTCCGTTCGAGCGCATCTTGCGCTCCTCGTACGGCACCACCAC
>DATLUU010000504.1:0-4598 GCA_035577885.1 Verrucomicrobiia bacterium | reverse complement strand
TCGCGAGCGACCCGCCCACCGACGACCAGCTGTGGACCGCACGGCAGTGGCTCAAGGACGAACTTATGCATGGTTGTGCATTGTTTCCCGAGCGCACCGCCGTCCTGGCGGGCGTGGGCGGCACGGTCACCGTGCTCGCGGCCCTGGACGCCGGCATGTCGACCTACGATCCGGGCCAGCTCGAGGGCATGTTCGTCCCCCGTGAGCGGGCGCTGGCGCTGGTCGATCGCATCGTCCGCTCCACCCAGGCCGAGCGGCGCAGCATGCCGGTGATGGGCGAGGGTCGGGCCGACATCGTCGGTGCCGGAGCACTCGTCGTCGAGGGACTGATCCAGCGCTTCCAGGCTCCCGGCCTGGTGTGCTCGACCCAGGGGCTGCGCTACGGCCTCGCCCGCCTTGCCGCCGAGGAGTGGCGCGCGACCCGTCCCGCGGGCGACTGACCGGCCGGGCCGGTCAGAGCCCCGGAGGCGCTGGCCGGCGGCCACAACGTTCAGGAATCCCGTATTTCTTGGGCCAACGAGCCCCGAGGAATACCCATTGACGGCCATTTCACAGGAGCAGATACTGCGCTACAGGAATTGGCAGGTCCCCTCAAAAACGCATCATCCGACCGGCGCCTCCATCTGGTCGGCCGCAAATTATTTTCCACTGAGGGAACCAGTGTCGGAGGGAGCTGTCATTCATGTCCTTCAAGCGTAAGAGCATCAGACTCCTGGGCACCTGGATCCTCGCAGTCGCCCTGCTGTCGGCGATCGGGGCTGAAGCGAGCGCGCGTTCTGGACCGCGGGCCTGGGGCCGCCAGTCCACCACAACGCGCAGCCAATCGCTCAAGCCCATGCCTCGGCCGATGAGCGGCGAGCCGGACGTCCCGCAGAATCCTGTCCCCGGAACGTTGATCCCGGGCGACACGAATCTTCCGTGGGCACTGCGGATCCGTTACTCGTTAGGAGTCGTGCTCAATTACATGCCGAAGCGTCTGCCCTGAGGTAACCGCAGAGCAGGCGTTTTCTCGATGAGGCTCGGGCACATCGGAACGAACCGCCGATGTGACCCAACCGGGTTTGTGACAATTCGAGGGTTCGGACTGTGCAGAGAGCGATCCCCCCTGATCCCACTGCCGCGACACCCCGCCCGACGGGGATTTCGCAGCAGGAGGCGATCGGCGACCTTCACCTCGCAGCGGACGCGTACGCGAACGCTCTCGAGGCCTATCGGAGTGCGCTGAGCGAGACGGGCCGCAACGCGCTCGACGACCGCGTCCGGCTCCTGCTCCGGATCTCCAGCGTGGAGCAGCTCCGCGGGCGGATCCAGGAATCGCTCGCGGTCGCGCTCCAGGCGCGCGACATCACGCGGGGGCTGCCGGGCGACCGGCTGCGCGCCCGCACCGCCGCCCACATCGCGTTCCTGTGGATCGAGCTGGGTGCGCCGCGCCGCGCGCGTCGTTACGCGCTCTACGCGTACGCCAAGCTCCGCGACACCGACGACCACCAGACCGTGGCCCGCGTCTCGCTCACGCTCGGCATCGCGCTCGCGCGCTCGGGCCGGCCGCAGGAGGCGATCGACTGGCTGCAGAACGCCGCCGCCACGTTCCGCCGCGTCGAGGACGCCGACGGCCTCGTCACCGCGCTCAACAACCTCGGCCTCGTGCACAAGAACCTGCGCGAGTGGCGCGAGGCGACGCGGTTCCTCGAGCAGGCGCTGGAGATCGACGAGCGCAAGGGCCTGTTCGGCCGCATGCGCGCGCATCACCAGAACCTCGGCCTGATCCGCTACCGCCTGGGGCAGTGGGATCTCGCCGAGGAACACTTCCGCCAGTCGCTGCGCATCTCGCGCCAGATCTCGCACCCCGCCGGCGAGGCGAGCGCGGAGCTGGCGCTGGGCATGCTCGCGAGGCGCCGCCGCCAGTGGGACAAGGCGGAGGAGCTCTATCGCCACGCGCGCGAGCTCGCGAACCAGGCCGGCGCGCGCCGCGAGGCCGAGCTCGCGGGCGAGTTCCTCGCCGAGGTCGAGATCGACCGCGGCAACGGTCCCGCCGCGCTGGCGCTGATCGAGCCCGCGCTCGAGGAGGCGCGCTCGCAGGCGCCGCAGGGCGACGTCGCGATGGAGCTCACGATCCGTCTCGGCATGGCGCTCCGCCTGGTCGGACGACAGGACGACGCGCACGGTCAGTTGCTGCGCGGCCTGGCGATGGCCGAGGCCGCGGGCGACCGCATCGAGCATTCGATCGCGATGCGCGAGCTCGCGCACCTGGACGCGCTCCGCGGCCACGCGAGCGGCATGGAGTCGCGGCTGCGCACGGCGTCGCAGGTGTTCGAGCAGCTGGGCGAGCTCTACGAGCTCGCGACCACGCTCGCAGCCTGGGCCGAGTACCTGGCCGAGATGCCCGCGAGCGTGCGCAATCGCATCCCGATCGAGCCCGTGGCCGACGCCGCACGCCGCGCGGCGCTGATCTTCCGCCAACTGAACGTGGTGCCGCGCGCCGCCGAGGCGCTGCTGGCGCTGGCGCGGCTCGAGAGCGAGCGCGAGCGCTTCGACCAGGCGCTGTCGCTCCTCGAGCAGGCGGAGCAGTGGCTCACCGACTCGGGCGATGCCGAGGCCGAGGGCCGCGCGGTGTCGCTGCGTCGTGAGATCGAGCGTCAATACGTGGCGGTGTCGCTCTCGACCTGCAACGAGTTCCGTGCGCTGGAAGAGGCCAACCGCCTGTTCCGCGAGACCTCCGACGTGGACGGCCTGCTGGCCCAGATCGTGAAGCTGGCGGTCGAACACGCCGGCGGGGATCGCGGATTCGTGGCCTTCAGCTCGAGCCCGGGGCGGCTGGACGTGGTCGCCCAGCACGGCCTCGGCCGCGATCGCGCGCGGCGCATGCTGCGGGTGCTCGAGGGCGTGGCCGGCAACCGTCTCATGGAGGCGGGGCCGATGTTCTCGAGCCGCGTCGCCGCCGACCCGCGCTTCGCGGGTGCGCTCGCGGATGCGCTCGAGGGCGTGGGCTCGCTGGTGTGCGTGCCCCTGAACTTCCCGTCGCAGGCCGTCGGCCTGGTCTACGTCGACCGGCTCAACGACAATCTGCTCGGCGCCTTCAAGCAGCGCGAGCTGAACCTGCTCGCCGTGCTCGCGAACAGCGCCGCGGTGGCTGCGGTCGAGGCGCAGCGGAGCCTGCTGCTCGCCGAGAACCAGCAGCTCCGCGACCAGCTGCGCCCGATGCCCGGCTCCGAGCGGGTGATCAGCCAGTCGCGCGACGTCGCCAGCATCCTGAACCTGCTGCGCAAGGTCTCCGACAGCACCGCGACCATCCTGTTCATGGGCGAGACCGGCACCGGCAAGGGGCTGTTCGCGCAGGTGGTGCACGAGATCTCGAGCCGCCGCGACCGTCCGTTCGTGCAGGTGAACTGCGCCGCGCTGCCCGAGCACCTGCTCGAGAGCGAGCTCTTCGGCTACGTCCAGGGCGCGTTCACGGGCGCCACGCGCGACAAGGCGGGCCTGTTCGAGGAGGCCACGGGCGGCACAATCTTCCTGGACGAGATCGAGAAGATCCCCGAGGCGGTGCAGGCCAAGCTGCTCCAGGTGCTGGACCGCGGCGAGATCCGCCCCGTGGGCGCCACGCGCACGCGCAAGGTGGACGCGCGCGTGGTGTGCGCGACCGGCGGCGACCTGCGCGAGCGCATCCGCGAGGGGCGCTTCCTCGAAGACCTTTACTACCGTTTGAACGACATCACCGTGCGTGTCCCGGCGCTGCGCGAGCGGCGTGAGGACATCCCGGTGCTGGCGCAGCACTTCCTCGCCGTGTTCTCGCGGCAGATGGAGAAGCCGGTGCGCGGGTTCTCGCCCGATGCGATGCGGCTCTTCCTCGAGAGCGAGTGGCGCGGCAACGTGCGCGAGCTGGAGAAGACGGTGAAGCGCATGGTCGTGCTCGCCGACGAGGGCGACGTGCTGGGCGTGGAGCTCCTGCCCGCGGAACTGCGCGAAGCGCAGGCCGCGGCGAACGAGCACCGCGGCAACGGGCATGCGAACGGCCACGCGAACGGCGAGGAGAGCGCGCGCCGCCCCGGCCGCACGCTGCGCACCAGCGTCTCCGAGCTCGAGCGCAAGCTGATCGTCGAAGCGCTCGAGCGCTTCCACGGCAACAAGGCGCGCGTGGCGCGCGAGCTGGGGTTGAGCTACCCGACGCTGCTCTCGCGCATCCGCTCGTACGGCCTGGAGGCTCCGAGGTCATAAAAGTTCTTTACTAGCTGTAACTATAAAATTGGTTGTGTCGCAATGAGGCCCCGCGCAACGAGTTAGCTGCGCGGGGCCGAATGCTTGATGGACGTTTTCCAATTCCCGCTCCAACACGCACCTGGATGCCCCGCGGCGGGCGCCTGGTGGCCCGCCCGGTACACACAGGGTGACAACAAGTTAGGAGAATGTTTCCGGCATGCCTCGACGCTGGCATGGCGGGTGCTCTAACCCACCGTCGGAGGGGGGGACCTCCAAGAAGCCCGAAACACCGGCAGAGCACCGCCGCCGCAGCAGATCTGAGCTAGCCGGTTCGTCGGAGAACGGTCGAGGGTACGAGCCCCGTCTGAAACGACAACGTACCGTGCTCTACGACCGGCTAGCTT
>DATLUU010000503.1:0-26501 GCA_035577885.1 Verrucomicrobiia bacterium | reverse complement strand
GTGGCGCACATGAAGACGATCCCGCTCTACCCGCACGCAGACAGCGTGGCGTGCATCAAGGAAGGGCGCCGGCTTCCGGGCGAGCTCGACTCGACGCAGCTCGAGCACTTGACCGACGCCGAGCTCACCGAACCCACGCGCGCGCGGGCGGATATTCTATGAGCACCGACGCGATCACGTTCGAGTGTCCCGGCTGCAAGCGTCCGTGTCGTGTCTCGGGGGCGCAACGCGCCGTCCAGCACTCCGATCCCGTGTGCAAACTCTGGGTCGCTCACAAGGGCGACCGCACCGGCCAGAAGATGCAAGACTTCCTAGGCCTCGCGCTGATGGCGAAGGGCGCCGCGGCGCTCGACCTGTCCGGGCTGCAAGTGCCGGACGCCGAGCGGCCGTTCACGGAGCACGAGAAGAACGACGCGATCGAAGAGCTCCACGAAGGGCTGAAAAAGCTATGAGTCCGGGCGCGGTGCTCTGCACCGGTTGCGGCGAAGTGAGCTATCCGACCGACGAACTGGACGCAAGACCCGCCGCACGTGCGCGGCTTCTTCAAGTGCTACGAGGCCCGCGTCGTTCCGGCCGCTTTACCCAATCCTCAGACGGCCCGCGCGCGCTGCCTTCGGTGGGAGCGCGAGGTAGCTCCCGCTGGACGTACTCCCAGCACGCGATCCGGATCACGCTAGAGAGGTCGAGTCCGTTGCGCGCGCCGGCGAGTCGCACGTAGTGCTTGAACTGCGGCTCGCACCAAAACTTCACGAGCTCGGTGCGGATGCTGCGTTGTCGCCGCGGTGCGCGCTTCTCTTGTCGGCGCTTCGGTTGCATAGCGAGCGCGATCACACTGACACTCACCCCGCAGAGTGATGCGAGCTCGCGCGCCGTCGGTGGTAGGCCCGCGTGCCCGCCGGCGTGCTCGCGCGCGAACGCAAGCGCGCGCTCCGGGTGCATGAGCCACAGCGCAGTGCAAGCCTGTTCGAGCGTGGCTAGGTTCCGAACGACCGGCTGAACACCGATCTCCTCCAGGATTGCCTCGCGCCGACGACCGTCAATCGTCACGCCGAGCCATTTTAGGACAGGTACCAGCTGACCCACGGCGCAAATGCTCGCGCGTAATTCTGCCTCGCTGCTCATTTAGTGTAGTCCTAGCAGAATTTTGGTCGTTGCGAGCCGAGTGTTTCACGTGAAACACCTTGGGCATGAGCAAATCCCTCCTCCGTGCGGCGCGGGATCAACTGGTGTCGGCAAAAAACGCCATCCAGCGAAAGCGCGCTGAAAACAAGAAAGAAGAGGAAGTTCTTTTTTCGGGAGTCGGATCGCTAGCGGGCGCCGGTGGCGGCGCATTCATCGACACGAAGGGTCAAAACGGAGGCCCGCACAAGCTGTTTGCCAAGGCAGACGGCACGGGCGGCTTTCCGACCAACATCGCTGTCGGTGCACCGCTCGCGGTTGCGGCTATCGCAATCAAGAAGTTCCCGATGAAAGCGCCGGTTGCCGCGTTGGGCCTGTCCCTCGTGGGTGTCGGCCTCTACCGCTACATCGTCGACAAGCACGCCGCGAACGCTGCCTCCGGCAGCTGAGCGCGAGCTCGGCGAAGCGCACACGCGACCGAACCACCCCAACTTTTCGAGAGCACATGAACGCCAACTCACTTGCTAACAGCATGCTCGCCCGGGCTAACGGCTCGGTCGGTGACCCCAACATCCACCCCAACTTCATCGGAGATCCATCCGTGCACCCCAATTACATCGGCGCTCCGATCGCTCAAGCGCCAAACCCGAGCATGGGCCCGATCACCTACAGCGAGACGGAATACGTCTCCGGTGACGTGACCTGGTTCGGTTTCGGCATCACCTCCATTTTGGCGAACGCGGTCGGCCAGGTCGTCTCGATCAAGCCGCTCCGTCCCATCACCCCGCAAAAGATCTTCTGCCCCTCCACGAACCAGGGCCTGCTCGTTGGCCAAGCGTCCGTGGGTGGCACGAACATCTTCGCGAACCAGGCCGGCGTGCCGATCGAGCTCTTCTCCGAAGTCTCGACCGCGCCGCAGATCCGGTGGCCCACCATCGACACGGCGGTAGGCATCGACTTCACGCTGATCAACCCGACCGGTGCACCGATCCCGTTCACGGGCGCGATGTACGGCACGGCGCTGCGTCGCTGAGAGCCGGTGAAGATCGCAACGGTCCTCGGCGCCGAGTTCAGCGGCGGGCACATCGCGTTCTTTGCAAAGTGCGCGATCGAAGCCTTCGCTTTTGCCTCGGTGCCGATGGCCGGTGTGTGGCGCTTGCCACCGCTCTACCAGAGCGGCATTCGCTTTGCGCTCCCGGCTGACCACGGCTCCGGCAACGAAAATTTCCAGCTTCCAAACGTCACCTTCAAAAACAAGAAGGGCGATTGCGATCAGCTGGTCATTTATCGGATCTGGGAGCTGCTCTGCCAAGGTGAGCGGGCGACTTGTCGCGCGGTCTGGCAAGACAACGCAGTCCACGTCCTTGTGAGGCGCGCGAACGGCGTGCTTGAAGACCCCTCAATCCTTCTCGGAGCCCAGCCCCAATGAACCAAGGCGGCAAAGTAGTTCTCGGCCTGTTGGCCCTCGGCGGCATCGGCGCGATCGTGTTTGCAAGCGGCAAGGCGAACGCCGCGCCCGCACCGACGCCCGGGCCCACTCCCAATCCCTTCCCCTCGTTGCCACCCGGCACGCTTCCGCCCTTCCCGAGCTCGCCGAGCTCGAACAGCGGTGGCGGCGGCGCTCCGGTGATTCCGGCGCCCGGCACGTCGATCCCACTGCCTGGCGGTGGCTCGGTCCCGGTGCCGAGCATCCCCGGCGTGAACACGCCCTCGCAACCGAACCAGCCCCTTCCGTCCCTGCCGACGCTCCCGAGCATTCCGGGCCTGACGCCCTCGGCAGGCCCGGCGCAGGTGCCCCAAGCGCCCGTGCTGCCAACGGTGCCGGGCCCAGCGCCCGCCCCGAACGCCCCCCCCGCATCGGCTCCCGAGCTCCCGAGCACGGCACCCGCCGATACGATCGACGTCGTGACGGGCATGCTGGCGCAGGAGCAAAACCCGCACTGGCGCATCATCCCGTACGCGCCGCTTCGTGCTTGGCAGAAAGCCCGCGGCCTCGTTGCCGATGGCGACTACGGCACGGGCACGGCGCTCAAGATGGCCGAAGAGATCGGCACCTTGCCCATCATCCGCGGCTGGCCGAAGGGCTCGACGCCGCACGACGGCAAGCTCGACAACTACCGCGCGAGCTTGCAGCAGATCGCCAACGCTGCTCCCGAGCCGCGCGCGTCGCAACTCCGTGCCGCGGCCGTGCGTGAAGCGGGCCAGGGCTACGGCACGCCCGAGACTCCGATCGTCCACCTGATCACCTTGCAGTGAGGCTAGCGCGAGCATGAAAACTCTAACCGGTGTTGGCTGGCAGTGGCGCACGGACGGCGTCGTGGTGCGCTTGTGCATCGACGGCCAGTGCACCGACGTGCTCGTGCCGCTGAAGAGCGTTTACCACTCGTTTGCTAAAGCACTCGGCGAGAGTGGCGCGCCGATGCCGCCGGCCGTTGGCGGCGTCGCAACGATCTCCGGTTTGTTCTCGGGCATCGCGCACGCGGTGAAGGGCGTAGCGCACGCGGTGACGCACAACGCGATCACCAAAGCCGCCGGCTCCGTCGTGAGCACGGCCGTGCACACCGTCGAACACAACCCCCTCACGAACGCCGCCGGCTCCGTGCTCTCGCACGTGCCGGTGTTGGGTCCGCTCACGAAGTCCGTTGCAAACCTCGTGGCCACTCCGCTCAACGTCGCTGAAGGTCTCGCCAAGGGCGGACGCATCGATCGCGTCGCCATGTCGAACCTCAAGAGCTCGGTCGCCAGCGTAAAGCAGATTGCGCCGTACGCTCAACTCGTACTCTCGGCGGTGCCTGGCGTCGGCACTGGCTTGTCAGGCGCCATCGGCGCCGGCCTCGCGCTCGCCTCCGGCCAGAACATCTCCGACGCCCTGGTCGCTGGCGTGCGCTCGGCTCTGCCCGGCGGCCCGCTCGCAGCCGCAGCATTCGACGTGGCCCACGCCGCGATGCAAGGCAAACCGATCACACAGATCGCGCTCAACGCGCTTCCCATCTCGCCCGCGCAGAAGAGCGCGCTCGTGCAAGGCGTGCAGCTTGCGCGCGATCTCGCCGCTGGCAAGAACGTCGCGCAGGCCGCAATCGACACGGCCACGCACGCGCTCCCGGCCGATCTCCAGAAGGCGGTTCAGATCGGCGCGGCGCTCGCGCACGCGAAGTCCTTGCAGGGTGCCGTTGGCACGCTCGCAAGTGCTGCGACGCTCACGCACCAGATCCAATCGGGTGTGGCGGCGGCGCAGCAGATCCAAGCGCTCGGCACTCGAGCGGTGCCAAAGCAGCTCGTGGCCGCGGTCCAGTCGGGCATCAAGGCGCACGCGCTCGTCTCGTCTGCCGTCCAGAACGCCGCCAAGGGTCACGGCCCCTCGGCTCAGCTCGTGAGCGCGTTGCAGCTCCACGCCGCCAGCCAACCGGCGATGAAAGCGTTTCACGCGCGCTACCACACGAAGGCGGGCGCGCCGGCCGTCTCTGGTCCTTTTGGCCACAAGGGCGGGATCCATGCGCGCTTCACGGGCGCTCCCAAGCCTCACGCGACGTTCCAGGCGCGCTACCACACCCACCCCCGAGCTCGGGTGCAAAACAGCCACGTGGGCGCCCCCTGGCCGCGGCACGGGTTCTTCCGCACCTTCGTGAATATGCCGCAAATGCCCTACGTCCAGCCGGCCCGCTTGCACGCGGCCTTTGGCCGGTGAGAAAGTTTCCACGTGCAGCTCCCCGGAAGTCCCCCGCCCAGCAATTGGGCCCCAGGTAACAACGACCTAGGGCCCCAGGCGGGCGAGCAGTCTTCGCAAGTCTGGCTCCCGCGCGACGCGCCGGATGTGCGGCCGGTCCTGTCGGTCATGCGTGCTCCGCACCTGTGGCGGATCACCGCGTTCGGCACGAACGTAAAGCTCCGGATCAGCTACGGCACGAGCGCCAACAAGTTGCTCGTCGACATCTTGACGCCGTGTCGGATCACGCTTCCGGGTTCGGTCGACATCTACGCCCAGCCCGCGGTGATCGGCGAGCTCGGCAACGCCGCCGACGTGAAGGTCACCCTCACGCCCGTCACGTCGGGCTGTTGCGATTCGCAGTGCCGCAAGGTGGTGCGCTTCGGTGACGTGCTCGACCCCGACGCCGCGCGCTTCGTCGCGCTTGAAAACTCTGGCGTGACGATCAACGGCATTGCCGTTGCGCTGACCACGTTGCAGTCCGTTTCACTCGTTGCCGGCTCCGTGCTCACTTCGGGCGGGGGCTTTTTGGAGTTCGAACCATGAGCACAAACCTAATCGCCGCAATCGAACGCTCGCTCAAGTCGCGCACGGGCAAAAAGAAGAGCCGTCGTAAGACGAGCAAGAAGCGCCGCGCGAGCAAGCGCAAACCGAAGATCGTGTTTCGCACGCGCACCCGCACGATCGTCAAGGTTCGTCGCGTGCGCGTGAAAAGCAAGCACGGCTCGACGCGAAAGAAGTCTAGCAAGAAGGCGCGCAAAAGCCGCCTGAAGTTTGGCTCGCCCGCGTGGCGCAAAAAGTACATGAAGAAGCGTTGAGAACCATGATGGAAAAAATCAAAGCAATCGCCGCGGAGCGCCCGAAGCTCGTCGCTAACATGCTGGTCGCGCTGTGCGTCTTTCTCGGCGGCGCGGCGGTGCTGCTCGGTCAGTCGTGCACGGGCGCCGGCGGCGCGGTCGATCCGCGCGTCGTGACGGCCGAGCGTGACTTGTGCAAAGCGCGCGCGGACTACAAGCTGCTTGCGGCTGCCGCCGGCGGCGCGGTCGATCCGAAGCCCGGCTCGCCGCGTGCAATCTTGGAGTCGACCGAAGATGCGCTCTGCGCCGACCTTCCGCCGCCCTCCCCGCCGGCGGGCAGTTCGCCTCTGCCGTCGAGCTCCGCGCCTGACGCCGCGCCCTGACACTGCATCGCGTTGACGTAGACACCGAAACCCACACTTCGCCCTTGTTAGCCTCTTGGAAAAGCCCGCTACCCCGACCCCGTTGTCAGACGATGAGCTCGCTCGCGAGCTCGTCGCTGGCTACACGTCGCACTTCGGCACGCCGCCGGATCGCGAAACGGCGGAGCTGCTCCTAGCGCTCGTCGACATCGAGAACGCCCACGGTCAGGCGATCATCCAGCACAACTGGGGAAACATCTCGACGCACGCGAGCGATGCCGTCGATTACTGGCGCCCGCCGTGGTTCGATCTGGACAAAGTGAACGCGATGCCGGACGACTCGGGGCCGAGCACGGGTTTCGGCGCCGAGACGGCTGCGAACAAGAAAGAGCGTTACTTGCGCCTCCACGCGGCCATGGTGGCGGGCAAGGTGCCGAGTGCGTTTCTAGCGTTCCCGGATCATGAGACCGGGGCGCGTGTCTTCCTCTCGAACGTCAAGCCGTCGATGTACGACGCGGCGACGACGGGCGATCCGATGGCCTTCGCGCAGGCGTACTTCGAGAGCGGCTATTGCCCCGATCAGGCGTGCAAGGACTCGGGCCCGACCTTCAAGAGCTTGCAGGGAACGATCCGGAGCAAGGGCTACTTCTCCGCGCTCGCGCCCTCAAAAAAAAAAGTAGCCCAGCCGTTGCTACCAAACCCCGTCCCGCCACCGGAGGAGCATCGCCCATTGTCGCAGTCGCCGCCACCGGTCTCGCCGTCTGGATCTTCGTCGCCACTCTCCGCATCCGCGGCGGCCGGCGGTAGCCCGGACAATCTCCGCAACCTGGTCGTGTTCGCGGCGAGCTGCGAGCTCGAGGACATGAACCTCTTGGTCTCCCTCGAGAACACGGCCGGCATTGCCGAGCGCATCGCGGTCTACTGGGCCGACGTCTTGCACCAAGCGCCATCGGCGCCACACCCGCCGCAGTGGTGCGGGGCCTTCGCCCTCTGGTGTTTGCATCAAGCCGGCCTCGGGCTCTTGCTGCGCTGGCTGTTCGGGCCGCCGAACTACGGCTTTCTCTGGAACCTCGAAAAGACGCACGCGCCGAAGCCCGGTGATATCGCCTACCTCGACAAGCCCTTTGAGCACCACGCGATCGTGGTCGAAGTGGTCGGCGACACGGTGCACACCATCGACGGCAACCAAGGCCCGCACGCGCCGATCATGACGCACGAGGCGCCGCTCTCGCACTGGACGGCCTTCTTTTCGATCGAGAGCTTGATCGCGGAGGCGCTGAAATGAGCTTCCACGACGAAGAGCCGATCACGCGCGCGGGACGTCCGCGTCCGCCGCTCCGTGCGGTGGAAGAAGTGCTGCCCGACGATCCACAAGAGCTGCTCGGCAAAGTCATGCGCGCGGTGGTCAAGCTGCAACTCGACGTGGACGAGCTCAAGACGCTCCCGAGCGAAGTGCGGCACCTGCGTGAAGAGATCCAGCAAGACCGCGGAGCGCTGGTGAAGGGCGCCAGCATGCACGCGGCCAAGCGTGCCGGGAACCGCCTCGCGGTGATCATGACCGGCGTGTTTACGCTGTACGAGTTCGCGGCGCCGATGCTGCGCGCGTTCTGGAAGGCGCTCGGCAAATGAAAAAGAGCACCGAGCGTTTTCTCATTGGCGGGATCATCATCTCGGGCCTCGTCGCGCTCTTCACGAGCGGCAAGGCGCTCGGCTCGAGCGGCCCGAGCATGCCGGCGAGCTTCCACCCCGAGCTAACGCCGCTTGAGCGGCAGTTCGTGTGGAGCGAAGTCCAGAACAACACCGCGGACAGCATGCTGGCGCGTGCGTCGATCTACGACTCGACGATCCTCGCGGACGGATCGAAGCTCTCGCCGGCGGCGCTCCAAGCGCTCGCGGCAGAAGCCGCTGCCAAGGCGCTCGCCGACAAGACGGGGTTCCGCCCATGAGCCCCCACAATCACAACGTGAAGCTCGTGCACGGCGAAAACTCGTGGCTCATCGCGCGCACCGATCGCGACGACGCCGAGCGCTCGACCGTGATCGAAAGCTGCGGCCATGCCCTGAACCGCTGGCTGAACAACGCCTCCCCCGCGGGCTTCCGCGGCGTGTTCCAGACGCTGAGCACGAGCCCGACCGGCGGACGGTTCGTCATCGGCGCCGCGCGTCCGATCTTGGTCACGGCCGCCCGCACGCGTCCGGCGGTGCCCGAGGGCTTGCGCGTGGCCTCCAACGTGGAGAAGGGCCAGCTCCCGCGCCGCGTGGCGGGCAAAGAGCCGTGGTACCTGTCGGCCGTCTTCACCTGGCACGGCCCGGCGATCGCGCTCCCGTGGCCGCAGCACTTCGGTCCCGTGCTCGGCTCTGAGCTCGCGAGTGACACCGAGCTGGACTGGCTGCTGCTCGAGCAGTGGGAGGCGCGCCCATGACCGAGCTTGCAAATCGTTGGGCAGTGATCCCGGCGGAGTGCGCGCCCACGTCGATGTGCGCGGCGTGGCACATGCACCCGTACGTTGCGTTGTGCTTTGTGATCACGGGCTTCGCCGTTGGCGCCCTGATCGGGAGGCACGCTCCGCGATGAACGTCCCGCGCTGCAACTATCGCGAGCCGGTGATCGGCGCGCCGACGCCGCAAGGCTTCGCGCCGATCTTCCAGGGCTGGAACGTCTGGGACGTCTGGGCGGCGGACGATCCGGACACGTCGATCCTTACCGATCTCTGGAACGCCGGCGAGAGCCCGGAGCGCGTGCTGCGCGTCTGGATCGAGGATGAGATCAAGGACAACGCGCCGGGTTCGGCGGTCGCGGATCCGGCAAACCCCGCCGCCTTGAAGGGCGACCAGATCCAGCCGATCCCGTTCGTGACCGGCTTGGACGTCGCGAGCTCGCGCGCGAACATCCCGGCCCTCGCCGGCTCCCAGCAACTCGGCAAGCAAGGCAGCAAGGCGACGCTGCACACCTTCCGTTTCTTCAATCGCGGCGCTCAGACCGTCATGCCGTGGCCGCATGATGAAAACTTCCTGCTCGACGCCGTCTACACGCCGAGCGCCTCGAACGCCGTCACGAACGCCCCCCAGCCGAGCTCGCTCGGCGGGATCGCGACGGACGCCGGCGCCGCGATCGGCCACGGCCTCGAAACACTCGCTTGGGTTGTCGGCGGTGCCGCCGCGCTCGTGCTGCTATCCAAACTCATCGGGAGATCGAACCAATGAAACTCATGCCCCTAGTGCTTCTTGCTGCCGCCGGCGGCGCGACCTTCCTGCTGCTCGAGCATCACGCGAACGCGGCCAGCCCGAGCGTGTGGCCGCCGGGCTTCACCCCGCCCACGGCGTCGACCACGACGACGGTGCCTAAGACAAACCCGACAAACCTCCCCCTCAAGATCACGACCTGGGGTCAAGCCGCGGACGGGAGCGGCGCGCAAGCGGGGACCTGGCGCCTGATCCAGAACCAGAACAACCAAGCCAATGACTGGGCGGTGTTCTTCAACGGCTCGCCGGTGCAGGTGGGCACGACGCCGACGTCGGGTCTCATCGCGCAGAGCGCGGCGGCGGGTCAGATCTGATGGCGATCGAGCAATGGATCCCGCGGGTGCTCGCCGATCCGGCGCAGCACCCGAAGAAGATCGAGTTCTCGGCCGAGGGCACGACGTGGGAGACGTGGACGGCGCCCTTCCCGCCGCCGGACGAGCTCGTGAACACGATCAAGGCCGTGATCGGCGTGATTGCGGACGAGTCGCCGAAGCGCCGCATTCCGCTCTTGCTCACTGCGACGGCCGACGACGGCACGATCAAGAGCCAGTGCCCGAGCTCGGTGCAGGGCAAGAACGCGAACGCCGATGCGCTCGGCGCCGGCGGCAGTACGGCGAAGGCCTACGCCGATGCGATGACGGCCCAAGCGTCGCTCATGAACACGATGCTCAAGGCCGCCGAAAACATGGTGGTGTACGTCACGAAAGTGAACGAATCCCTGACCGAGCAGGTCTGCGATCTGCGTGACTACCAGAAGGCCAAGCAAGATCTCGAGCTGCTCGAAAAGGGCACCGAGAGCGGCGTCAACGAATTCGTCATGCAGCAACTGAAGGACGCGAGCCCGCTCGCGATTGAGGCCTTCGGCTTGTTCCTCGAGTCCCACAAAAAATCCCTGCTGAACGGAGCCTCAAAGGCTGCGTCAGCCGTGAGCCAAGTAACCAACGGAGCACCCAAGTCATGAGCAAAGCGATCCGCCTCAGTCCCTCTGGTCCCAACCTCGACAACGCCGGCGGCGCGCCCTTCGCGCCCGGTCCCGGCGCACAACTGCGCTTGGTCGAAGCGCAGTGCACGATCGGCGGCTCGCTCGCCGTCTCGAGCGTGCCGCAAGTGGTCGGCCCGACCCTCGGCGCGGCGACGTTCAACGTCGAATTCGCCGACCCGAACGCCAACCTCAACTACCGAGCAACGGCGCTGCTCGACGTCATCAATACGAGCACCAACGTCACCGCATCCGCCGAGCTCTACATCGACACAAGCACGGACGGTGCGACGTGGACCGAGCAGGCGAGCAATAGCCACCTCGTGGCTCCCGGCGTGACTCGTCAGATCCGCTGCGATCTGATCTTGCACTCGGGCGCGGCGCTCGGTGTGGTGGCTGGCCTGGCGCTGATCACCCGCGTGCGCGTCGGCGCGGCTGCCGGTACGGCCAACACCGTACTCGCTGAGTCCGCGGTCACGCCTGGCGGCGACGCCAAGAGCGTCGGCACGGTCCTCTTGCAGCTCGCCGAGTGCTTCTGAGAGCACCTCTTGCGCGGCGTGCGGCGCGTGGCTCCTTCGTGAGCGCGCGCCGCGCATGACTCCCACCCTTTTACTTCGAGAGAAGAACAATGCCCGATCCTGGTTTTAAGATCCGAGCTGGCGCGAGCGGCCCTGTCGTCGCAGGGACGCCGGGACATGTGCTGGCGTTCGAGAGTGACGGAAAAACGCTGCAAGGCGTCGCCCCCGGCACTGGCGCGGTGGCGAGCGCGATCGCCAACGATTCGCAAGCCCCCGGTCTGTCGGTCGCCGATTCGCTGACCGATCTGGTCGTGGAGCCCAGCTTTGCGCCCGAGGTCAACAACGGCGCATCCGGCGCGGCCTTCCTCCTCAACTACGCAACCGGCCCCGCCCAAAGCCTGACGCTCACCGCCAATTGCACCGTAGCGGTCGGTAACCTCATTGCCGGCCGTCCGCAGTGGCTGCAACTGAAGGTCATTCAGGGTGGCGGCGGCGGCTTCACGATGACGATCACCGGCGCGCACACGCCGGGCGGCGCGGGACTTGCGCTGAGCGCCGCGGCGGGCGCGACCGATCTCGTGAGTCTGTATTGGGACGGCGCGGTCTTGTTCGCGACGGTCGGGGGGCTCGCGTTCTCATGAGCGGCTTCGCACGCGTTCTCGAGCGAGCTCAGCGCCGCGCGTGCCAGTCCGCGCAGCGTCCGTATAACTTTCGCGGGCCGCTCGGCGGCGGCATGTTCGGTGGAAGCCTGACGCCGCCTGCAACGGGCCTGACGATGTGGTTCAACGGCATGGGGTCGGGCAAGCTGTTTTCCGACTTCGCCGGCACGACGCCCGCCGTAGGCCCGAATGCGCGCGTGGCGCGCGTGGATCAAGTCTCGCCGGCGCCGGCTGGCTCGTGGCTGACCCCGAATCAGACGACCCAGCGCGGCTTTCGCGACCCGAACGGCGTTGACTTGCAGTTTGGCGAGCCGTGCTACTTCGCGCAGCCCGCCGGCCTCGCGGTCCCACGCAATAAGAGCGTGTGGGGCTTCTCCTGCCAGAACCGCGGCGGCGGCAGTAGCAACCCGTACCTCGCGGTGCTGTTCTTCGATTCGACCGCCGACATTGGCGTCGCCTTCGGGAACGGCCAGCTCTTCGTCTACGCCGCCGGCGTGAGCCACAACTCGGCGATCTTCATTGATAGCGGCGTCGCCTATTACGGGTACGTCGAATACGCCCCGGCGCTGGTGACGGTCGTTGTCTTCATTGCCGGCGTGCAGCACAACTTTTCCGTGGCAGCCGTGCCCACGGCGACGCCGACGGCCAATATTTTCCTCGGGGCGGTCCCGGCGTTCCTCGATTACTCGCAAGTCGGCGTGACGCAGTTTCTGGCCTACGACAACACCGCGGGCAACGTCGACAAGGTGGGGCTGCTGGCGTTCCTGAAAACGCAGGTGGCCGCGTGCCCGACAACGGCGCCGCTCGTCGGCGTCGCTGGCGATTCGATCTCACAAGGCACCGCCGCTACGCCGCAGCTGAGTGAGTTCTACGCGGCGCAGCTCGCGCTTGCTGGAAACGCAACCGTGCCGCGCCTCGTGAACAACGGCGTCCCGGGCTACGGTCTCGCCAATATCACGGCGGTATTCCCCACGGTGTGGACGCCGCTCTTCTCCGCGGCGCGCGCGAAAAACATCCTGTGCGTGCAGGCGATTACCAATTCGATGCCGTGCGCCTCGGGCCAGGAAGCAGCAACGGCGGCGGCTGTGCTGACGGCGTATTACGCCTACTGCGACAACGCGCGCGCAGCGGGCTGGAAGGTGATCGCGTTCACGTGCTTGCCGCGCTCCGACGCCGGCGCGGGCACGGGCTTTCCCGGCTGCTGGGCGATCGTCAATGCCGACCTTCGCGCGAACCACGCGCTTCACTCCGATGACTTTGCGGACGTGTCCGGCGTCGCGGGGATCAGCCTCATTGCCGACACCACGGGCCCGAACTACGCCGCCGATCACTTGCATCTATCCGATAGCGGACAAGTGCTCTCGCGGTCCGTGGTCACCCCTGCATTGCAGCGCGTCTTAGCTGCGTGAGCTCACCCACCAAAGGAAACGACGACATGACGACGAAGCAAGCAATCTTGGACGGCCTACAGAAACTAGAAACCGAGAAGCGCGCGTTCCTGGCGGACGTGCTGGCACGCGGCAACGCGCTCCGGCTCGAGCTCGCCGGCATCGTGCCGCTCGCAGCGGCCGCGCCGGTGCGCAGCGAGCTCGAGCACGCGCTGGTCTCGTTTCTGACCGCGCTCCGCTCCGAAGTGCAAACGCTCGTTGGCCCAACGGAGATGGCGCGGTTCGAGCGCTTGCTCACGGCCAAGATCGCCCAGGTGATTGCAAGCCAGCACCTGCCGGCGATAGCGAAGGATCTGATCCGCGAGCTCGCCGATCTGGAAGACTCGCAGGCGGCGCCGGCGCCGGCGTTCCCGAACCCGCGCGACGCGCTGACCATGCCGGCAGAGCCGGAGCCGGCAACGAACCCAATGGGGGGCGGCACGCCGACCCAACTGGCGCCCGATCCCTCGAACCCGCGCGCGGGCCTGGTCGCCCCTGACGCCGCGCCCGAGAAAAAAGTTTTGGGCCCCGACGACGCGAAAACGCAGGACAATTCAAGCTCGGCGGATACCGCCAGTGGCGAACTTTCCCCGTCCGCGTAGTATCAGAAATCAGAACGGCCCGGCGACGCGCAAACGTCCCGGGCCATGGCCGAAAAGAAAGGAGCTTTCCGACATGATCAATTTAGCGCAGTCCGGTGCAGTATGCGAGTGCGGCAGTAAGCGCCTCGCCCCGGTGGGTGAGCTAGAGCCAGGGTCCCTGGCGATTTGTGGCGCCTGTGCGCGCACGTTCCGCGTGGCGGTGGCGCTCGTGCCGGTGCCGTGGAGCACGGTCGAGGCCGAGCTCGCGGCGCAGCCGTACGAGCTGCAAGCGTTCACGTGGACGCGGGAGGGCGTGCCGCCGGAGCTCCGGCGCACGCTCCCCGAGCTCGCCGCCACGGCGGGCCGGCTCGACGCCGCCCAGAAGAGCACGACGGCCTTGGTCGTCTGCTTCCTTGTGCTCTCGGCGCTGCTCGTCGCGAAGGCGGTGTTCTCGTGAGCGCCCACCATGCCGAGCTCGGCCAGCGCGCCGTCAAGACGGCGGAGATCGCGCTTCAAGCGCTCGAGCGCATCACCGCGTTGCTTGACGAGGACTGCGACGAAACGAAGGTTGCGCTTTACAACCCGCGCGTGACCGTCGGTAACATCCGCCGCGAGCTCGAGCAGGCGCGAGACGAGCTCACCGCCGCCGAACGCGCGCCGAGCTCGCTCGAGGTCGCGGACGCCGCGCTAGCGAGCGCGCCCCCGTACGTCGTGAACGCCTGCGACTGCATCTTGTGCCAAGGCAAGCAGGCGCACCCACCGGAGCGGCTTGGAGAGGGCCCGCCGGTGTTCGCGCCGGAGCCGACGCTGCGCGATCTCGCGCGGCGCGTCGCCGCCTGTGAGCGCGTGGCTCACGATCCGGACTACACGCCGCCGCCGGTGCGGCTGCGGCTCGAGCACTTGGAGCGCCCCATTGCCGACCGCGATGCCATCGTCTGGGAGATCGGACGCTCGGCGGGGATCCGCGGCGACGGCGAACACCTGAACCCCTTCCGCCGCCGCGATCTGTGCGTGAAGTGCGGTCGAACGGTGATCGAGCACGAAGCCGGCACTCACCCCTTCGAGGCCCGCTAATGGTCACCCTGTGTCACCGCTGCGGCCGTCCGGAGCCGAAGCGCAGCATCAACATCTGCCTCGACTGCGGCGCGGCGCTCCCCCCGAACCCGCCGCTCGTGAACGTCGCCGTGCTCAAGCTCTTCGCTTGGTGCTGCGCGATCGTCGCCGTGCTCTTTGCGCTCCTCGCCCTGAACGGCTGCGGGGCGCCCTTCACGGCCGATTACTTCTCAACCGCCGGCGCCGGCGGATATATCCAAACAATGTCCCAAGCCGGCGCCGGCGGGCGAGAGGTCGTGCCGAATGGCAATGCCGGACAAGGCCAAAACGCGGGAAGTGCTGGTGCTGTATCTAGCGGCGGCGCCGATGCCGCAGGCGGTAGCGGATCTGCTGCTGGCATTGGCGGACGCGGAATGGTCGCGGGAGCAGGCAGCGCGGGAGCAGGCGGCGACGCTGCCGCCGCCTGCCTGACCGATTGGGAGGGCTCGAGCTGCGACACGTGCACGAGCTCGGCGAGCTCGCAAGGCGCGCGCAGCTGCCTCGCCGTGCTCGATTGCTACACCATGAACCACTGCACGCCGGCGACGTGCGCCGGCCTCTGCGACTACGCCGGCCCGACCAGCGATGCCGCCGTGCGCGCGGCGCACGCGGTGTTTGAATGCAGGTGCGTCCGATGAGCTTTCCAGCGATGGCGCTCTCGCTCCGCCAGCCGTGGGCGTACTTCATGCTCGAACTCCCGCCGCCGTTCCGGAAGGACATCGAAAACCGCAAGTGGTGCCCAGAGAAGCGCGGCGAGATCTGGGTGCACGCGAGCAAGGGCCTCACCAAGTCGGAGTTCTACGAGGCCTGCGAATTCGCACTCAACGCCGGCGTGCCGCGCGAGCTCCTTCCGAGCTTCGATGCGCTGCCACGCGGCGGCATCGTGGGGCGCTGGACGATCACCGACGTCATGCGCCCGGGTGGACTGGCGCGGATCGGTACGCACGCGCGGCAGGGCGACCGCTGGCACATGCCCGAGCAGTTCGGGATCATCGTCGACCACGCGCGCGCGGTGCCGTTCGTGCCGTGCTCGGGCGCACTCGGCTTCTGGCGCGTTCCGGCGGACGTGCTCGGCTTGCTAACCGTGAACGAAAGGCGGGTGCCGTGAGCCGGTCGCCCGTTTACCCGTCGGTGCGCCTCTGGATCTTGGGGCGCATCTACCGGCACCCGTCATCGGCGCACAGCATGCCGGCGCGAATGCTGGTGGACCCGCCGCAGTACCTGCTTACAACGGCGCTCGACGTCGCAGACGAGCTCCGCGAGCTAATCGCGCTCGGCTGGATCCATTGCACGAGCCAGCGCTGGTGGCTCCGGAACCCGCGCGCGGTCGCTCGCGAGCTCAAGCGCGCGGGGTTCGCATGAACCTCATCAGCAAGATCCGGATCGCGTGGCACGCCGCGGCGGTCGAGACCCGCGACTACTGGTTAACGACGCGCGCCATGCTCGGCACGCTGCCGGCGGAGTTCACGTTCACCCCAGAGCGCGCAGTCCAGATCTTTCGCGGCATTGCTCTTAAGCCGATTGGCGGCCTGTGCGCTCCGGTGCACGTGACGTCAATCAAGGTCGGCGGCGTGGAGCAGCTGTGCGCTCCGGTGCCGTGGGAGCTGTTCGCCGGCGTGTGCTCCAACCTGTTCGCGCCGATCCGTATGCGCGCCGGCGACGTGATCCAGGTGGAGATCGATCCGGGCGGCAGGGCCTGCACGTTCACGGTCATGGCCAAGTTCCGGGCGGTGAACGAGCTCGCATTTTGGCCGCATGTGCGGGCAGCCTGGCGCTACTTCTGGGCGCTGTCGCGGCCTCTAGGGGACTGGGACCTATGATGCTCGAGCGCACGCTGTGCGGGCTCGAGCTCGCGCGCGACACGCGCAAGGGCAAGGCGACGCCATACTATCCAGCGTGCAAATGCGTTCCGCGCCTGTGGAGCTCGGCGGCGACGTGCCATCGCTGCTCGTGCGTCGACTGCGCGAAAGCGCGCGCCAAGTGGGACGAGCATATCAAGTCGGGCGGCATCCTCGGAGAGGTCGCCCGGGAGAACGAACATGCAAAACGAACGTAAGCAACTCCAGCGCGAGCTCGCCGAGCACTTGCGCGACAAGGACCGCGCGAAGCTCGGTTTGCTCCGCGCTCAGATCAAGGCGGCGCGCGTCGACCGCGGATCCATGCTCACCCGCGCGCGCGTCTCGTGCCGCACGGCTCGCGTTGCACTGAAGGAGCGCCAGGCGCTCGAGCGCGCCGAGCTCGTGACAGCGCACCGCGCCGAGCGCGTGGCGGGTAAGACGGCGTGCGAAACCGGCAAGCAGACGGCGAAGCTCGAAGGGCTCGAGCTCGAGCGCACGGCGAAACGCACGCTGAAGGAGGAGCGCATCTATCAGCGCCGGATCCGCGAAGCCGGCAAGGCGCCCAAGGTCCGCGCGACCAAGCGTGAGCTTCAGGCCGAAGACGATGACGCCGTGCGCTCGAACCTACCCGCCGAGCTCGTGCCGGTGTTCGAGGTCGTCAAGAAGAAGATCAAGGGCTCGGCCCGCCGGTCGCGCACGGAGGCCTTCCTCGAATGGGCCGAAGAAAACCCGGAAGAAATCTTAGCGGTGCAGGAAGTGGCCGCAGAGAAGTACCTTCGCGATCTGATGCGCCAACAACGCGAGCACGGCCGATCGATGCGCAAGGCGGGCCGCTACTCCCAATCTCCTGAAGAGCTCGCCGAGCTCTTGGCGGCGGTGCCGTTCTGATGGCGAACGACGCAGAGCTGGCCAGGGCGATCGAAGCGCACCTCGCATACATGGCCGAGCGGGACGCAGCCGAGCGCGCCCAGGCGGAAGAAATCAAGCTCCAGCTCCGCGCGGAAATCTGGACCCACGGCTATCTGAGCGCGCAGCTCGACGCCCGCACGGGCCGCGTCACGCGAAACCCATACCGAAAAGGGGCGCGCTGATGCCCGTCCAGTTGCTTGTTCACGTGTCGGCGAGCTTCGACCCGCTGAGCGCGTGCTCGTGTGGTGGCGGTACCGCGAACCACGACCACGCTCTGGCGTGCAATCGCGCAAAGGCCTATCTGTTGGCCCATCCGCAGCGCTGCGGCTGCGGCTTCGCGCGCAGCCCGGACGATCCGCGCGTGATCGCGGTGCACAGCGTGCAAGGCGTGCCGAGTCGTATGGTTCGCCGTCGTGGCGACGTCGTAAGCGATGCGCGGCCACCGACCTTGCGCGCGTGTTTAGGCTGCGGAGCGATCTACGTCGCTGCCATCGCGCACGTACCGGAGAACCTATGAGCGAGAAGAAGAAACGCGCCACGCGCGCCGAGCTCCGGCAGACGCCGAAGGAGTTCACGCCGCGCTATCACGTGAACGAAACGCTCCGTCCCTGCCCCGAGTGCCGCCCCGAGAACGCGCCGGCGTGTCTCGACTGCGCGCGCATTGCGAGCTCGAGCACGGAGACGCCGCCGTGCTGCGCGGCCTGCCTGAAGAAAGCCACGGAGTCTTGCGCGACGTGCGGGGACGTCCGGCTCGTGTACGTCACCGGCACGCCGTCAACCGAAAACGACGCTTCCCCAAGCTGACACCAGAGGACGCGCGGCCGGGGTTCCCGTCCCGGCCGCGCGATGTTTCACAATGGCAAGACAATTAGAGCATGGGCTCCCGCCCCCAACAAGCACCCCGCTCCGGTTCGCGACGCTTCGGCGGGTCGAGCCCCCGAAGCCGTGGCCGCTGACGCCCCTGCGAGCGCGCGTTTTGGCCCTGTGCTCGCTCCAGATTGACCCGTGGGAGGCCGAACCGGGCGCGCACGGCTCGCGCACCGTGAGCCAGGTCGTGGCCTGGCTCGAGCGCTCGTGCTTGCTCCGCCGCTGGGCACCCGGGGAAGGCTTTTCCCTGACGGCCGTCGGGGCCGCGGCCCTCCGGTCGACGTTTGTCAACGTCTGCACCGGCCGCCACAAGTGCCGCGACTGCGGGCGGACCCGGCTCGCGCCGGAGGAGTTCATTGCATGCTCATCCGGTTAACTCCCACACAGCAAGAAAGGTAACTGAACACCATGGCCAAACGAGAAAATCCGACAATTGTGATCGCGTACTGGGACACGTCCGACCCTGGCAACAAGGGTTGGGCCTGGCGCGCGATCTGGTATTCGCGCGACGGCGAGCGACAGCACGAGGAATCAGGCGGTTTCGAGGGGCGCTCGTCGCTCAGCGAGACGGCAATCCAGCGACGGGCACGAGCAGCCGCGGGCTTTCCGCGGACGCGCATCCCCGTCGAGATCAACTACTGAGCTGGTGTGGGAGACAACCGGATGAGCATGGTTCATTGGCAAGCGCGGGCGGCGCGTGCAGCGCTGCCAGAAGTGCCAGCTGCGGAAGGCCGTCCGATGACGCCGAGCTCGACCTACTTTCCGCCGCACCGCGGGCATCCGACCAAGTGCGAGTGCGAGCTCTGTCTCAACCCGAACGACCGCAACCCAAAACCGCCGCCGCCGGTGGTCGACCCCGTGCGAGCTCGGCTCGCGTGGCTCGCAGGTGCACCATGACGAAGGCCCCCCGACACATCATTGACGAGTCTCGGTTTGTAGATCCGCCGCGCCGCGAAGTGCGCGCGCTCTTGCCGTTCGACTGGACCGGGTGGTGCTTCATCGCCAAAACCGCAGTGCCCTTTAGGCCGACGGGGCTTGCTCTCTGGGGTGCGTCGCTCGCGCAGGCTTACGTGTCAATGATTCGCATTGGCAATACGATCGAAGGCATCACCGCGATCGGCCGCCTGCCCGCGCAATTCTTCGCGCTGCGCTCGGGCGAGGGGTACCAGCAACTGCACGACCGGATTGAGCGCGGCGAAGAGCCGCACGGCTGGGCGGAATTTTCGACAGTGATTCCGGGCGTACTCGTGCAGATCGAAGTGGAGCGCGACGGCAAACCGATCGGCCCTGCTGATGGCGTCGAGCTCGCCATGTGGGGGGAGTCGTTCCGATGATCGATCGTTGGTGGCTGCTTTCAACGCTTCCCGTCGGCACGACGACGCTTAACATGCGCCCGCGTTTACTCGGAGCACGCCTGATCGGGCTCGAGCTGCGCGTTGCCGTGCCGAGCGGGATCTACGTGCACTCCGTGCGCGTGGGCTTTGATGAGAAGCTTGATTGCTGGCCGCACATCGCGCGCGAGATCCCGATCCGAACCTTTCCGGTTGACCCGCAGCCCGATGGTTTCTTTGAGCCGCTCAACCTGAAGTGGCTACCGACGCGCGTGATCGATGCTGGGGCCCCGGGAATAACGCTCGGCTTCGTAAACGACACGCGCTCGCCGCGTCACTTGTTGTCGCGCACGATCTGGGAGGGCTACGAGCAATGAACCCCGCTCGCTGCGGCTTCTTACTGCTGAGCTGGGCTGAGCGCGTCCTCGCGTGCTTTGCCGGCTACAGCGGCCCCCACGCGCTGAGCTGCGCGCGTTGCCGCGCGTCCTACGCTACGGAGCACGCGCTCCGCTCCCACCGCTGCAAGGGGGCGGCCTGAGCCTCCGGGCTCGAGCTGCCCGAACCGCCGCCCCAACTGAGATAGCAATACGGCCACGAGGCCGAAAAGCCGCCAGCGATGGCGACGCCGGCGCGCTGCCAGTTGCCTTAAACGCATCAAACCGGGGCGAGAGCGCATATTCCGGCGCCGAAGGCGCGGCTTCCGTTCATACCGACGGCGTAACTCGACCGCGCTCCGCGGGCGAGAAGCCGAGGAGATCGCATAACTCAACGGACCAACAATTACAGGCACTTGCAACGCCGACCGAACGCGCGGCCAGCTCCACGGATGCACCGGGAACCAAAAAAAGAAGAATTCGACAGACCCCGCGACGGGTTTTCGAGGAGTCAGCACATACAAGCTCGGTCGAGCGGCCTAAAACCGGACCACTCGAGCTCGTGCCGCTTAGCGTCACCGCAGCCCGGGTAGCCGTCGCCGAGCTACACCGACACCTCCCGGAGCTCGCCGGCGGGCTGTTCGCGTCGTCTGTCCGTGTCGCCGGCGAGCTCGTGGGGGTCGCGGTCGCAAGCGAACCGAAAGCGCCGGCGTCTCGCGGCTTGCGCATCGTCGAGATCACGCGCGTTGCAACGGACGGCCACAAGAACGCGTGTAGCAAGCTCTACGGCGCGTTGTGCCGGGCTGCGCAAGCCATCGGTTACAGAAAAGCGATCACCTTCACGCGCTTGGATGAGCCGGGCGTGTCGCTGCTCGCAGCTGGCTTTCACCTCGACGGCATGACGCGCGAGCAGTCGTGGAACCGACCGTCTCGCGGTCGTGGCGAACACAAGTCGCAGTGCTGGCGCTGGGTGAGGTGGTTCTGATGGCCCGCTGCGAGCACGGCTTTGAGCGGGCGGCAGTTAAGTGCCCGGAGTGCGACGGCGAGCGCATGCGCAAACGCCGGAACGAGCTCCGCGCCGTTCGGCGCGTCGAGCGCGAATCCTGGAACTGTCGCGAGTGCGGGGTGCGCACTTGAGCCTCGCGAATTCCTTCGCACGCGCGAAGCGCGGAGCCTCCGAGGATCCGCGCCGCGCGAAGCACCTCCGGCTCGCGCCCCGCGCGCAATGGCTCGCCGATCTCAAGCAGTGCACGGCGCTCGTCCGCGAGCAGAAAGCCCGCGAGCTCGAAGCGCGCTCTCGCGCGGTCGGCCTCGAGAAGCGGCGCGCCTGGCGCGAAGCGAAAAACGTCTGGCGTGAAGAGCGCACCGACCGCACCGTCGACCGCGGCGACCGCGTCCACCGCGCCGGGCTCGAGCAAGGCGAAGCGCTCCGCGTGTTCAACGATCCGCGCGCGCGGGGCGGCAAGGGTGACAGTTACGTGGATCGCGAGTGGGAAGGCCTTGCCGATCTCGAAGAGCGCTTAGCCGGCGCGCCCGAGCTCGGCTCGCGCTGGCACCTCTCGCGCGCCGAAGGAAAGCGCGAGCTGTTCGAGCGCGTGAACCGTTGCGGCGACGCGGACGCGCACCAGATCACCCTCGTGTGTCGGAGCTGCAAGACGCCGATCGAGATCGAGGTCGGTTGCAACTCGCACTGGTTCTGTCCGAGCTGCCGAGCTCGCACCGCCAATAAATTCCGCGCCGACTTCGAGCGCAAGCGCCTAGGCCTCGTGACGGCCGCAACGCGCGCCGGCCTCACCCGCCGGCGTCAGAAGAAGTCCGAGCGTTGGGGCGAACGCCTCCTAACTCTGACGCTCCCGCACGACGGCGACGCCGGCGATCGCGTGCGCGTGCTGCGCGCGACGTGGTCACGCTTCTGGCGCACGCTCCGCGAAGTGCTTCGCCCCGAGCTCCAGAAGCGGAGCGGCATCACGCTAACCGAAGTGCCACGCGGCATGAGTGAGCGCGCCATCGCGCAGCGTCAGAAACGCGCGCAAGAGAGCTTTGACGCCTACACGCTGAAACGACTGCGCTCGACGCGGATCGGTCCCCTCGAGTGGAAGAAACGGATCGAGTTCTTCAAGGCGAAGCCGGCTGACCGCGTGCCGTACAAGAGCGATCTAGATATCGAGCTGTCACTCTGGGACATGCTGTCTTACCTGCACGTGTTCGAGTGGACGCCCGGAGCAGACGGCCTGGGGCATCCCCACATGCACGTCTGGCTGTTCTCGCGCTACATCGAGCAAGCGCTGCTGGAGCGCCTCTGGCGCGAAGCCTACGCGCACGTGACGGGCCTTCCTCTCGAGTCGATCGGGAAACTCGTAGTGGATATCCGCCAGGCGAAGCCCGACGTCGCGCACGAGCTCGTCAAATACATGACGAAGGACTGGGAGATCTCGGACACCGGAGCGAAGCGCGCCGCGCCCGAAGTCTTCGCGCAGGTCTACGCCGAGCTCGCCGATAAGCGCATTCGCCAATCTAGTGCCGGCTTCTCGAACTGGGCGCTTCCCAAGGTCGTGGCCTGCCCATGCTGCAACTTCGAATCACAGCGCGGCCACTGGGCGCGCGTCGACATCGTGCACGCACTCGAGGGCGAGACCATCGCGCCGACCATTGCGCCGGCGGACACCACGCCGGCGCCGCTGACCGCGGCCCGCGACACCCAACCCGACCGAGAGCTCCACGAGGCGCTAGCCGTGCGTCAAGCGCTCGGCAAGGCGGCAACGCGCGGCGCTGAGCTCCGTGCGGCGTGGCTCGCGCGGCGACGACAACAGAAAGGCAAGTGATGACGAACAAAGAAGCGCTGTGCAGCGTCTGCCGACAGCGCGGCTCGACCCACACGATTGGCGGCCTATGCAGCGTCTGCAATTCGCTCCCAGTCACGCTGCAATTCCACACAACGACCGCGTCGATCGGTGCGCAAGCGCATCAACCGCCACGCCCTGAGCGACTGCAGCCGGGCTCACGGTGGAAGGTCGAACAGATCTTGTACGTGCCGCCGGTGGCCGGAGTGAAGGGCGCCTACATCGTGATCCTGTGGCGCTGCGACGTCATCACCCCGGAGCCAGTAACAGGCCCGAGCGGTCTGTGGTCGTGCGGCAAGTGCTCGTTCCGCAACTACTGCACCGGGCCCGATCGTTGCGGTCACTGCGGCGCGGGCCGCTTTGAACTATGACGGCCTGCCTCTGGTGCGGTCGCCCGAGCGATGGCGCGGCGGCGTGCCTCCGTTGCGCGCCGGAGCAGGGGCACAGCCGCGATCCGGACGTTGACGAGCTCTACGAGCCCACCGACGCGCAGGCGCTAGCGATCGACCGTCTCCGCGCCGAGCTCGACGCCTCGGGCCTCCCCGGGCCCGAACTGCCGCCGGACGAACCCGAGTGGTTCGACCTGAACGAAGAGCGTTTTTTACTCGAGATCCACCCCGCCCGCTGAGCGCCTTGCGCCGAGCTCGGCGGTGGTGTACTTGTTCGGGGGACATGGCCAAGAAACCCGCTGGCACGACTGCCGTCCCGATCATTCCGTGCAGCTACGGCTGTGGCCGGAACGCTCAGGGCACGTTGACTCTCAACTTCACAGAGTGGCGCGAGCGCGCGCCGTACCGCGAGGGGCGCGACACGCGCTCGATTCCCGATGGCGGGTTCTACGTCAACATCGCTGCTTGCCAAGAGTGCGTGCGTGGAGCGGTGAAGCTTAAGGTTGTGGTCCCGGACGATCGAACATGACCGAACGCAACAAAACGGTAACGGTAGCAATGCAGGTAGAAGATGACGCCGGAACCCCGTGCATGCGTTGCGGCAAGCCGAGCCGATGGGGCGACATCTTCGATATGCGGCCCAACGAAATGAACGGCCGCTTCGCGTGCTCCGACTGCGCACAGCGCGCGCCGCGTGCGCTGCTCTACTCGTTCTCCGAGGCGCGCTTTAACGAGCTATCCGTTGCGCCGGAGCTGCCGGCCCTCGCGATCAAGCCCTGGACGCTCGAGCACCAAAACTTTAACGCCGCCTACGGTTCGGTAGGCGTGGTGGGCATCGTGTGGCGCTGCTCGGTGTTCGCGCCGCTCGTCGTCGATAGCGACGGAAAGCCCCTGCCGTGAGCCGGCCCGACATTCTCCAAGTGCGCTTGCCGCTGGACGACCTAGCGAAGCTCAAGCGCCGCGCGCTCGAGCTCGGCGTCAAGCCGGCGACGTACGCGCGGATCTTGCTGCTCGAAGCCATCCGCACCGAGCTCCCGAAGAAAGGCAAACGATGAACGTGTCTTGGGATTGGGTAACCGCGACGCCGTGGCACCTGCTGTGCGCGATCGTGGTCGTGTACGTCGTGCTCCGGCTCGTGCGGATCTTCGTCGTATGACCCTCACACCTGAAGAGTGGGAGACCGAGCTCGAGTCGGTCGACCAAGTCGCCGCGCGCGACACGGAACCCGCGCCCCCTCCGACCGAACCAAACCACGCTCCCCCGACGCCAATCCCGGCACCGCTTGACGGCGACTTCTGCGAGTTCTGCGGCGGCCTGTTCGAGCACGCCGAAGGCTGCGTCAACTTCGGAGTGTTCCGGTGAGCCGCGTGCGCGTCGCCGTGCTTGAACTCACGAGCGCCCTCCACAACTGGCGCACGGATCCGAGTCCCGCCAACGCCGAGCGGGTCGTTAGTTTGGCCTCGGTGGTTTCGGGATTCGCGCTCGAGTTCGAGCGGATCTTGGAAACCTACGGCGACGAAACCAAGGAGCCACCGACATGAGACCCCGCATCGAGCAAACCCCGGATGGCCGCTTGTGGCTAGTAATCCCATTCCCCGGCGGAGCGCGCGAGCCATCGCGGCACGACGCAATGCGCGTCGAGCTCTCCCCAGATGGCCTCGCGGGCCTCGCCTCCGATATCGCCGAGCGCTTCGAATCGCTCAAGCAGAACCCCGACCAGATGAAGCGCCTCGGCACGGCGTTCGTCTCGGGCCTCGTGGACGTGCTGACGAAAGGCAGAGGATGACCGACAAATTAATCGCGGTGCTGGTGCTGGCGGGCGTGGTGGGCATCTTCGGCTTCATGTTCAAGGCATGCAGCGATTCCGCGGCGGCCTGCGTTGCAGCGGGAAAGTGCTGGCGCGGCGGCGATGGATCCTGCCTGGCCTGTGGAGATTTCAAGTGAGCGATCCCTTCAAAGAACAAGCCACCCTCGGCGGCGGTCGCTTCCTGCAATTCGGCTGCGGCCCGCACCCGCTCCCGTCGCCGTGGGAGACCTACGACCAAGAGGTCGACATCGCAGAGCCCCTCCCCTTCCCGAGCGAGTGCGCATCGTTCATCCACGCCGAGCACGTGATCGAGCACGTGCCGTTCAAGGCGGGCCGCACGTTCCTGCGCGAGTGCTTCCGTGTGCTCGAGCCGGGCGGCGTGGTGCGGATCTTGTTCCCGGACTGCGAACGCTTCCTGCCAGCGCTCGCCGGCTTCGGCGATCAAGAGCCGCACGAGTACCTAGACTTCCTGAAGCGCATCGGCCAGCCACACCGAAACGCGCTCGACGTCATGCGCTACATCCTCTGCGAGAGCGGGCATCAAAGCGCCTGGACGTGCGCCGTGGGCGTCGGCGCGCTGCACGCGGCGGGCTTTCAGCGCATCGATTTACAGAAGTACGCCGAGAGCTCGCACGGCCAGCTTGTGGGCATCGACCGGCATCACCTCACCTCACCGCGCGCCGTGGTCGAGGCAGAAACAACCGTCTTGGAAGGCACCAAATGAAAGAGCACGATCCGCCGCCCGTGGACGATCACATGTCCCCCGCCGCACTCACCGCTGCCGCGGAGCGAATCAAAGCCAACGTCGATTGGTCCCGCATGCCGAAGCTCGCCGCGATCTTCCAGCATCGACCCTGCGTCAATCGCTACTGGCACGAGCTAGTGGCCATCACTCTAGTTTCGTTGGAGCACAACCCATGAACCGCACCGTGATTGCGATCTCCTACAACCGCAGCATGCAAGAGGCGACGCGCAAAACGCTCGGCGCGCTGATGGGCGCCGGCGCGAAGCTCGTGCAGCAGACGGGAAGCGCGGACGTCTCGCTAGCGCGAAACCAAGCGCTCACGATGGCGCTCCGCGTGCTTGCCTCCCTGAACCGCGAACGCCTGAACACAAAGCCGCCGCTAGACCAGTTACCGGAATGGGCAGCTCCGCCGCTCTTCGACACTGTGCTGATGATCGACGACGACATTGCGTGCACGGTCGACCAAGCCCAAGAGCTCGTGACGCACGCGCGCGAGACGGGCGTGCCCGCATCGGCGATGTACTCGACGATCAACGCGGCCCTCGCGGGCACGCGCCTCTTCACTCCTCCCGGCGAGCGCTCCCGCTGGGTGGTCGGGCTCGGCTTGCTGGCGATCCCCGCCGCCGTCTTGGTGAAGCTGGCGAAGGCCTCCGTCCACTTCGACCTGCACGGCGAAGAGCAAGTGGAGTTCACTTGGTCGGGCACCATCCGCGGCAAGTGGCACTCCGAGGACTACACGTTCTGCCGCCGGCTCGGCGGCGTGCACTTGCTCCCGATCCCGGTGGCGCACATGAAGACGATCCCGCTCTACCCGCACGCAGACAGCGTGGCGTGCATCAAGGAAGGGCGCCGGCTTCCGGGCGAGCTCGACTCGACGCAGCTCGAGCACTTGACCGACGCCGAGCTCACCGAACCCACGCGC
>DATLUU010000502.1:0-9400 GCA_035577885.1 Verrucomicrobiia bacterium | reverse complement strand
ACGAAGAGCTGGAGCGCGAAGCGGAACACGCCGCCCCAGAACGCGAACATCGCGCGCGCCGCGTCCCACCAGGTCACGAGCATGAGGCTCACGAACGTGCGCCGGCGCGAGCGCACCACGATCGTGGGCAGGGAGAGCGCGGTCGACCAGTAGCCGAGGAGCACGGTGCCGATCGGCAGCAGCAGGAAGATGCGCTTGAGCAGCATCAACCAGGTCGCGTCGCCCCGGCCCCAGGCCCACGCGAACGCCGCCTTGAACGGCGTCCACAGCGAGACCAGCTCGATCCAGTGGCGGGCTTCCATGCTCACGGGTGGTCCTTTCGGTTCACGGCACACGCCTTCCGGCGAATCCATCGGCAGAGAAGCGGGCGGACTTGAGCCGGGGCCGGCGGAGGTCATGGGGATGCAAGCACGGTGGCCCGCACCCGCGCGGGCAGCGCCCGTCTTGCTGACCGCGGGGCCGCAGCCGAGAATGGGCGACCCGCTCACACCTTTTAGAGAATGGAGGCCCCATGCGACAGCCGTCCGGATCCCGATCGCGATCTCTTGCCGCCGGCATCGCCATCTTCGTGCTTGCCGCACTCGCCGGCTGCTCGTCCGGACTCAAGAAGCCCGTGCACGAGGTGACCGCGGTCGCGACCGACAGCCTCCAGCACGTGACCATCAAGGTGCACAGCTACTGGTACGACCCCAATCGCGTCGTCCTCAAGGCCGGCAAGGAAGTGGAGCTCAAGGTGAAGAACGGGTCGATGATCGTGCCGCACAACCTCACCTGCTTCGACAAGGACGCTGGCATCGAGGTGAGCGCGAACGTCGGCATGTTCTGGGGCGGGAAGACGGTGCGGTTCACGCCCACGCAGCCCGGCGAGTACGAGTTCTTCTGCCACGTGGACTCGCACGCCAAGCACGGCATGAAGGGCACGTTCGTGGTGGTGCCGTGAAGCCCGCGGCGGGTGCGGCCCCCGGCGCGCTCGGCGTCGACGAGAAGCGCGAGACGTTCCGCCGGCTGCACGAGTCCGGCTGCTTCGTGATCCCGAACCCCTGGGACCTGGGCAGCGCCCGCTACCTCGTGAGCCTCGGCTTCAAGGCGCTGGCGACGACCAGCTCCGGGTTCGCGTGGTCGCGCGGGTGCTCCGACAACGCGCTCACGATCGACGACGTGCTCCACCACCTCGAGGACATGGCGGCGGGCGTGGGCGTGCCGGTGAACGCCGACTTCGAGGGCGGGTTCGCGACCGAGCCCGCTGGCGTCGCCGCCAACGTGCGGCGCGCGGTCGCCACCGGCGTCGCCGGCCTCTCGATCGAGGATTCGACCGGCGACGCATCGGCTCCGCTCCACGAGTTCGGCCTCGCGGTCGAGCGCGTGCGCGCCGCCGCGGCCGCGGTCGCAGGCACCGGGGTGACGTTGGTGGCGCGCTCCGAGGGCTTCATCGCCGGCCGGCCCCACCTCGCCGAGACCGTGCGCCGGCTCACCGCCTATGCCGAGGCCGGCGCCGACTGCTTGTACGCGCCCGGCGTGCGCACGCGCGAGGAGATCACGGCGATCGTGCGCGCGGTCGCGCCCAAGCCGGTGAACGTGCTCGTGGGCTCCTCCTTCACCACCGTCGCCGAGCTGGCCGCACTCGGCGTGCGCCGGATCAGCGTCGGTGGTGCGCTCGCGCGCGCCGCCTGGGGCGGGTTCGCGCGCGCCGCCGGCGAGCTCGCTCGGGACGGGACGTTCGGCAGCTTCTCGATCGCGTTGTCGTCCGCTGAGCTGGAGAACCTGTTCAAGCGGGGCTGACCTGGCCCCTTCGCACCCCCCCCATGGAGGATGGATGAAGCGCACGAACTGGATCACGCCGTACGGCTTGCTCGCCGCCCTCGTCCTGGCCGGCGGCCTGGTGGCGGGATCCCATAGCGCCGCCGCGCAGGAAGCGGAGAAGTTCCAGAACCTGAAGGTGCTCCCCAAGGACATCTCCCATGAGGAGCTGCGGGCGATCATGGGCGGCTTCACGCGTGCACTCGGCGTGCGCTGCGGCGCCTGCCACGCGCAGAAGGCCGGCGGACAGGGCCTGGATTTCCCGAGCGACGAGAAGGACGAGAAGAAGACCGCGCGGGTGATGATGCAGATGACGCACGACATCAACGAGAAGTTCATCTCCACGCTCGAGGACCACTCGAACCCGCCCATCCAGGTGCAGTGCGTCACCTGCCACCACGGCATCTCGCACCCGCGCCCGCTCACCGACGTGCTGAAGATCGCCTACGCCCGCGGCGGCATCGACTCGACGCGCGCGCGCTATTCGGCGCTGCGCGACCGCTACTACGGCAGCGCGGCGTACGATTTCGGCGAGGTGCCGCTCGCGGAGGTGGGGCAGGCGCTCGCCGACAGCGGTCACTTCGAGGATGCGCAGAACATCATGAAGTACAACGTGGAGATGAACCCGAAGTCGGCGTTCGCGCAGCGGCAGGCCGCGGCGACGGACGCGATGATGGCGTACTACGCGCAGGGCGGCGACTCCGGGGCGGCGGTGTTCCAGCGCGTGAAGGGACAGTTCCAGCCGCGCGACCAGGAAGCCCTGCTGGCAGGACTGGCCGGGCGCCTGACGAAGGCGGGCAAGACCGACGCCGCGATCGCCGCCTACAAGCTCAACACCACCGAGCATCCCCAGTCCGGCGACGCCTTCTACGACCTCGGCGGCGCGTACGTGAAGCGCGGTGGCAAGGACGACAAGAAGCTGGCCATCGACGCCTACCTGACGACGGTGTCGCTGGACTCCACGAACACCGACGCGGTGAAGCAGCTCGAGTCGCTCAAGGTGAGCAAGAGCAAGATCGAGAAGGCGCAGAAGGGGAAGAAGTAGCGATACCCATGAGACGTCCGTACTCCGCGGCCATGGGCCTCGCGGCCCTGGCCGCGGTCGTGGCCCAGCTCGGCTGCTCCCACGACCCGCCCACCGCACCGCCGGGCACGCACGCGCTCAGCGGCCACGTGCGGCTCACGGGCTACTTGGTGGCAGCCGACGGCCACTTCGCGGGCACGCGCCTCGTGGACGACGCGGACAGTGTCGAGGTGGAGCTGCGCTACGGCGACACGAGCCTCGGCCGCACGCGCACCCGGGGCGGGACCTATCGCTTCGAGGGACTGCAGCCCGGGGCGTACGAGGTGGTCGCAAGCGCGTTCGGGGATGTCGCCGACGCCACCGCGCCGCTCACGATCGCGAACCGGGACCTGGTGTCGGGCGACACGCTCAAGCTCGCGTCCCTGGGCGACCTCTACCCCGTTCCCAACCCCTCGCCCGACGTCGTGGTCGTGTACTTCGAGGTCCCGGACTCCGCCGACGTGGACGTACGGGTCATGGACCTGGCGGGCAGGATCGTCACGCACGTGTTCGCCGCGCGCGTCCAGGGCCTGCAACAGGTGCTCTGGACCGGCCGCGACGACGCCGGCCGGCTCGTCACCGATCGCATGTACTGGGTCACGTACGAAGCCGGGGCGGACAAGCGCGCGCAGCTGTTGTTCCGCTGACGCTGGCTAACGGATCCTCATGCTCCGGCCCGTCCACTCGCCGCGCGGCGTGACCAGGCGGTAGAGATAGATCCCGGCGGGTAGTGCCGCGCCGTTCTCGCCGCGGCCATCCCAGAGGAAGCCTGCGCTCGCGTCCCCCACCACGTGGCGCACGAGCCGGCCGGCGATGTCGTGCACGTCGAGCGTCGCTGCCTCTCCCGCCGCAGGCGCCAGCCCCGCGACACGGATGCGCACGTCGCCCACGCTCGGGTTCGGTCCGATCGCGAGGGCGACGCGCGCCGGCGGGCCCGGCTCGACTCCCGCGGTCGGGCCCTGCGTGAACGCCGCGAACGGATAGTCGTAGGTCTGCACACCCACCACGCAGCTCCAGCCGGGAGCGTCGAACGTGTAGGTGCCGGCAACCTGCGTCGAGACCATGATCGTGCCCGAACCCAGCTCGTCGTAGTAGGGGCGTGTGACGGTCTCCAACACTCCGTAGCGCCAGTCGTAGTCGATCTCCTCGGCGTGGAGGTCGAGCTGGAGCTGCGTCTCCTCGGGGAGCACGAAGCCATCGTAGAGCAGCTCGGTGAAGCGCTGGTGCTCGCCGGCGCTGTTGAACAGCCGCATGGGCGCCACGCCGCCCTCTTTCTCGCGCACGGTGAGCGGCTCGTGGATGTTCCAGCGCGCGGCGACCGCGGGCGAGCTGACGCGGCTCTCGAGCACGACCTCGGCCGGTTTCAGGAAGAACGGCTCGCTCAGGTTCTTGAGCGTCGCATCGGTCATGACGATCGCGACGCGCCGGCGCTGGGTGAGGAACGTGGCCACGTCGGCGCGGCCGCCGCGGCTGTACTTGACGTCGAGGTGGGTGCTGCGCAGCAGGCCGAGCACCGGCGGCAGGCCGAGGTACTGCGAGCGCGCGGTCACGTGCAGGAACAGCGCGTCGGCGACGGCCTGCAGCCCGTCGTTCGGCTGCCATTGCTTCTCCGCCACCATCAGGTTCGACAGCCCACCGTTCAAGTAGTCATCGTCCGTGGACGCCAGCGAGCCGAGGAGGATGTGGGCGTAGAGCGGGCTGTCCACCTCGTCGCGCGGGTCGTGGATGTTCGCCGCCACCCAGTCGTACTTCATGTGGTCCACGTCGACCGGGAACGGTTGCACCAGGTCGATGAGATCGACCAGGTGATCCCGGCTCGCCGCCCAGTTGCCGGCGATCAGGCCCTCGACCGAGAGCCAGCGCGCGATGGCGCCGCTGCTCGCGAGCGTGGCGAGGTCCTTCTCGATCAACCAGCGCACGATCTCCGAGCCGAAGCTGCCGGAGACGATGTTGATCTGCCGCGCTCCCGATCGGCGCATCATCTCGCGCGCGTACTTGGCGACGATGAGCGCGTAGCGCGGCACGCCGCCGCCCCACTGCGCGGTGACGCGGTCCAGCTCCTCGGTGTCGGCGCTGGTGTAGTAGGGCGGCGGTGTGTCGCCGTAGTAGACCATGTCCGCCGCCGCGTTCGGCGGCAGGGTCGCCTGGCCGTGCGCCACTGGGGCGCCCACGAGCGCCGCGATACTGTCGAGCAGCGCCTCGCTGCCGTCCACGCCGAACACGCCGTGACGGTCGGCACCCGAGGTGGCGAAGCCGCCGACGAAGATCGTCGCGGTGCGGTTCGGGTCCTGGGCGCGCGCGGCGGGAGCGATCACGCCAGCGAGCGCGGCCGCGACGAGCACCACGGCGAACCGTGATGCGTGCGTGCGCGGCGTGTCGTGAAAACCGATGCGATTCGGCGGTCGCGATCGGCCGTCCTTGGCTTGGGCGGCTTGGGCGCCGAGCATGCTGAGAGCTTCGCACGCGACCGCGAGCGCAATCCAGTCGGAAGTCGCCCGAACCGTACTCAGGGTGATTCCGCTGCTCTGTCCATGAAACGTGAACCCAGCGCTGCGCAAACGTTGTTGCAGACGTTTACGCCACCGCGCAACGTCACGGCAATCCCGGCACCACTGCCTTGGCCTGCCCCGCGGCGCTCCGGACCATGCTCATCACGTCGATCGCCGCGGGCACCGCGATCCCGTTCGCGAGGTTGCGATGCGAACGTGCCCAGGTGATGAGCGTGATGCGGCCGAGCCTCGCCGCCTCGCGCGCCTGCGTGCGCAGATCGTCCAGCTCGGCCTGCTCCGCCCGGTAGACCGCGAACTGCGGATCCAGCTTTTCGTGCATCTGACCGATCGTGTCGACGCGATCGCGTATCTGCTTCTCCGCGCCATCCAGTGCCGCCGCGGTCGGCTTCTTCCCCGCTGGCAGCAGCTCGGCTGCCTCCGCGTCGGCCTTCCGCAGGGAGTCCAGCGCGAGGTCGTTGCCCAGCCGGTACTCGGTGAGCCTGCGGTAGGACGTGATGCCCGAGACCTGCATCGCCTCGAGCCTCTCGCGCTCGTCTTTCGCCCTGGCGAACTCCGCCTCGATGCGCGCAATGAGCTCCTGGTCGGCCTTGCCGATCGCCTGGTCCATATCGTCGTAGATCTGGTTGCCGTAGGCGAGCGCTGCCGACACCACCGGCTGGGCGGCCCCGAGCGCGGCCATGAACGTGGGAGCCGAGCGCGCGCCCTGCACTGCCTTGTCCAGCTCCGCCTGGGTGAGGAACGCATCGGACCGTGGATTCGCCTTGAGCCGTTCGCGGATGGTCTCGTCCAGGTAGCGCGCCACCTCCTGCGACTTGCGCGATTCGGGGAGCGGCGACTCGTAGATGGACACGATCTGCGTGCTGTAGACGGCGATGCCTCGCATCAGCTCGCGCGCGGGGGCGTACGTGCGCCGCGCATCCAAGACGGACGGGAGCGACTCGTACTTCTTGAGGTACACCCACTCGAGCGGCTTGTTCGCGCGCTGGACCTCGCCGATCAACCCGACTGTGTTCTGCGCGAACGGGCTCACGTCCAGCCGCCGGGTGGCCTTGAACGACGCACAGCCTCCAAGCAGCGGCACCATCACGAGCATGCCGCACCACCACGACACGCGACCCTTGTCGAACATGACACCTCCCGATGACCGGCGGCCGGGTGTCCGGCTCCCGCGCGAGCGGCAATGCTCGGGCGCGAGGGGAGGCTAGCCTGCGGCGAATCGGGGTGCCAATGCTCCGTTCGGAAGTGTGCGTGACGGCGGGAGCTAGTGGGCGTTGGCCCAGAACCAGAAGCCGAGGCCGATCGCGAGCCCCATGGCCACGACCAGCGCGATCCGTAGGCCGACGCTCCCGGAGCCGGGCTCGATGGGCGGCGGCGCGTCGACGCGGACCGGAGCCGCCTGCTCCAGGAGCGCGGGCGAGATCGACGGCGTCTCCGCGCCGGGCGTGGCTCCGGAGCCGACGCGGAACTTGAAGTGCGGGCCATTCATCTGGAACGACACCTTGATCTCGGAGTGCCGGACGACGGGCCCGGCGGCCCCCGCGGCGCGCATGGCCTGCTCGTAGACCGCGCGCACGTCAGGCGGCATGGCATCGATGCTGTCGTAGACCTTCTCGTTCACCGTGATCTTCGTCGCCATGCAAGCCTCCCGGCGTGCTTCCCGCCGCGGTGGTTCTCGGCATGGCTCGGGGCCGGCTTGAACGGGGCGAGGCAGGTCGTCGCCGTGCAACCCGGGGCCACTGGAACGCGTACTGCACCCATTCACCGGGAGGTGCCGCATGGGACAGATGCAGGTCGAGCGGTTGCTGCCGTTCGTCGCACAGTGGGGCGTGTGGGTGCTCGCGGTCGCGGGGATCGCGGCCGCGCTGGGCACCGTCCGCCTGGGCCGGGGCGGCCGGTTCCTGATCCCCGCGCGCTGGCCGGCGCGGATCGCCTCGCTCCTGCTCGCGTGCGTCTCGCTCGTGTGCGCGCTCGGCTTGTGCTTGCTGCTCGGGCCCCTGCAGCCGGTGCTCGCGCAGGTCCGCTACCTCGGCAGCATCTCGAACCATCCCGCGCGCGAGCTCGACTTCCGCGCGGTGGCCGATGACGCCCCGCACCGGCTGAGCGAGCTGAGAGGTCGCGTGGTGGTATTGAATCTCTGGGCGACGTGGTGCGGGCCCTGCCTTCACGAGCTGCCGGCGATGGACCGCATCGCGCGCGATCATGCCGAGCGCGACCTCGCGGTGGTGACGCTCTCGACCGAGCGGCGCGAGCACCTCAAGGCGTTCGCGGAGAAGCATCCGGTCGCCACGCTCAACGTCTACGCCGCCGATGCCGGCTGGCTCGACGTGAGGGGCCGTCCCATGACGGTCGTGATCGACCGCGACGGCGTCGTGCGCGAGGTCCTGATCGGCGCGCGCAGCTACGAGGAGCTGTCGCAGGCGCTCGAGCGCTGGCTCAAGCCCGACGTCTGAGAGGCCGGCGCGCGAGTCTCAGCGCACGCGTCCGATGGCGCCGTGGAGCGGCCAGCGCACCGCTCGCGGAGTCTCCGGATCTCCCCAGGCCCGCTCGAGGTCGTGGCGAACTGCTTCGACCGGGTCGGTGCCGCGCGTGCGCTGCCACTCCTGGCTCGCGGACCACGTGCGCATGTACTGGAACAGGTCCTGGAGACGCATGCGTGCCTCCGCCTGGAATCCCGGCCATGGCAGCCGCTCGAACGGGAACTCGAGATCGCGGTAGCCGCTCCGGTTGAGCCTCATCCCCGGGCTCCACAGCGGCCCGACCACGTCCTCGGCATAGTGCGCCAGCACCGCGTCGATCGCGGGCTCGATCAGGCTCTGGTAATAGGACCACACGGCGAGGATCGCGCCGGTGCGCGCGACGCGGCGGACCTCGGCGTAGAACCGGGAGCGGTCGAACCAATGGAGCGCTGCGGAGACCGTGACCAGGTCCGCGCAGTGGTCACGAAGCGGGGCCGCCTCCGACGCCCCGGCCACGAAGTGCACGCGGGCTGGCGCGCCGGCGTTCGTGAGCTGCCGCATGCTCGCGTCGGTGGCGACGACGTGCGCGAAGCGCGCGGCCAGGCTGCGCGAGGTCTGCCCGCTGCCCGCCCCGCAATCCCACGCCAGTTGGCGACGATCGACCAGCCCGAGGAGATGATCGAAGAGCGCGTCCGGGTAAGTGGGCCGGTGCCGTGCGTACTCCTCTGCGCGGTCGCCGAACAGGTCTCGATCGCTCACGGCTGCCTCCGCCCCATGAAGGCCGGGTACACTGCGGGTCCCAGCGTACCGGAGGATGGATGAAGGCGGCGTATTTCATGAGATTCGGCGGCCCGGAGGTGATGGAGTACGGGGACGTCCCCGATCCGGTGGCGGGCGCCGGCGAGGTGCTGGTCGACGTGCACGCGGCGAGCGTGAACGGCGCCGACTGGAAGATGCGCTCCGGCCGGTACACGCAGATCACCTCGTTCCCGTACGTCCCCGGGCGCGACTTCTCGGGCGTGGTGAGCGCGCTGGGCGACGGCGTTCGCGATCTCCGCGCGGGGGATCCCGTCTTCGGCGTTTGCGACGTCGGCCACGACGGCGCCTACGCGGAGAAGGTCGCCATCCAGGCCGCGCTCGTGGCGCGCAAGCCCGGGAGCCTGTCGCACGCCGAATGCGCCGCGATCGCGCTCACCGGGCTCACCGCGCTCGTCTCCATCGAGGACACGCTCGAGCTCGAGCGCGGCGAGCGGATCCTCGTTCAGGGCGGCGCCGGCGGCGTCGCCAGCATGGCGATCCAGATCGCGAAGCAACGGGGCGCGCACGTGATCACGACCACGAGTGCCGCGAACGTCGACTACGTCCGCGGCCTCGGTGCCGACGAGGTGATCGACTACGGCGTGCACGACTTCACCCAGGTCGTGGCGCCCTGCGACGCGGTGTTCGACACCGTCGGCGGCGACGTCGCGAAGCGCTCGTTCGCGGTGCTCAAGCCCGGCGGCCGCGCCGCGTTCATCGCCTCGGGGTACGTGCTGCCGCCTCCGCCCCGCGACGACGTGGCGGCGCTGCGACCG
>DATLUU010000501.1:0-2732 GCA_035577885.1 Verrucomicrobiia bacterium | reverse complement strand
CTGCCGGCCATCCGCTGCGTTGCCGAACCGGGGCGCTCCTCGACGTGTCTTCAGACACGTCTGCGGTGCGGCCCGGCTCGGCGCCTTGCGGCTGTCCAGCATCTCGCATTCTCGGCTCACGGTTCATGAATAGCTCGGGCTCGCGGCCTTCGGCCGCCGCCCGTGCGCACGCGTACGAGTGCGCGCAGCTCTAGTAGTGGATGGTCAGGCGGATGGTGGTGACCGTCCAGTTCACGCGCTCGACCGGCACCCAGCGCACGCCGGCCTCGAGCCCGACCGCGACGATGTGCTGGCTGCGCGGGGTCGTGCTCACGTCGAATGCGATCTCGGGCTGGAGCTCGTCCACGGCGAGGTCCAGGAACCCGGCGCCGCCCGCGCCCACCTGCAGCGCCGAGCGCGCCGAGGCGACGCCGGGACCCAGCGACAGGCGCGTGATGGGTCCGCTCGCGGGCAGCCAGTGCGCCTGGAGCGCCACGTCGAGCATCGAGTAGTCGAGCCCGGCGGTGACGCTGCCGCGCGTCACGTCGGTGGAGCCGAGGAGCGCGATGCCGATCACCGGGCCCACGCGCCAGCGCGTGGCGACCGGGTAGTCCACGCCGCCCGCCACCGAGATCGAGCCGCCGGGCGAGAGCGAGTCCGAGAACAGGTAGCCATAGCCGATCGAGACGTGCCCGCGCCACAGCTCGAGGTGGATCCCGGCGCGTGCGGGTTGTGCCAACGACATGGCTATCGCGAGCACGGCGCATGCAGTGCTCAAGCGGCGTGAGCGGCTCACTGACCCTCCCCGGTGACCCGTCGGTCCCGAGCGCTCTTACCCGCGGCCAGGGGCCGCGGTTTCCGGGAATGCACGCGTGCTAGACGTCCACCGAGCCCGAGCCACCCTTGCCGGACCGATAGGCCTGCTCGAGCGCGCCCTTGAGCTTGTCCGACAGCGACGCCGGCAGCTCGACCCTCTCGTCATGACGGTAGATGAGGATGGTGCGGCGGAGCGTGTCCACCTCGACCTGGCAGTGCCTGCATTCGTGGAGGTGTCCGTCCACTTCCTGAACCAGCTCGGCTCGAGCATCCTCGTCGAGATAATCCGAGAGCTGGTCCAGCACCTCCTGGCAGGTGAGGCGCTTCACTGCGCGAGACCCTGCATTCGTGCAGTCCCCGTCATCTGGGACGTGCGATCGGACGCGTCTGCGAACCCATCATTCAACGCGGTCCATCCCCCGGTTGTCAGGTCAACGCCCCCAGCTCGAACCCCGTATTCGATGCAGCCAAAGGCAGGTCGTTGCTGAGGAAGTATTGCTTGGAGCCGCGGCGCAGGATGCCTCGCCCCGGGGCGCTTGACAAGCGGCGCGTCGGAGTTGGTGACCCGTGCTGGGATCGAACCAGCGACACCCTGATTAAAAGTCAGGTGCTCTACCAACTGAGCTAACGGGTCTCCGGAGCCACCCGCGCGTCCTTATATCGACTCCCCGTGGGGGCGTCCAACCCGTGCGAGCCCTTCTCGGGGACGGGTGGACGCCGCGCCGGCGGTTCGGGCATGCTCGCGCGCCCTGCCCACGTCCCCCCAGGCCCGCCCAGGCGCTGGCGGACGCCGCCGGGCCGGAGGCGGGTCCCCCGGGCGACGCGACCCGGTGGCACGCGCAAGTCCGCCTGGCGCGCTGCCGATGACAGGGGAGCGGTCCCTCCGTCCCCCGCGCCCCCATCAAGGACCGCCGATGAGTACGATTCGAACCCAGCCCGAAGCGCAGGCCATCGCCCCGTGGGCGGGGGTGCTCCTGGCGCTCGGCGTGCTCGCGAGCCACCTGCCGTTCGTGACCCCCGGGTACGGGACCGACACCGATGCGTGGAAGTTCGCCTCCGCCATCCGCGAGATGTCGTTGACCGGTCGCTATGCCGCATCGCGCCTGCCGGGCTATCCGGTGGTCGAGATCCTGTCGACGCCGTTCGCGCGACTGGGACCGTGGGCGCCCAACACGCTCTCGGCGCTTGCCGCGGCGGCGTGTGCGTGGCTCGCGGCGAGGCTCTTCGCACGACACGGCGTGCGCGATGCACTGCTCGCGGGCGCGGCGTTCGTGTTCCTGCCCGCGGCGTTCATCGCCGGCACCTCGAGCATGGACTACCTGTGGTCGCTGGCGCTCGCGCTCGCCGCGTGGCTCGAGGCGTCCGCGGGACGCCCGGCGCGCGCCGGAGTGTGGCTCGGCCTCGCGATCGGCGCGAGGATCACGTCCGTGTTGTTCTTGCCGCCGCTCGCGCTGCTGCTGGTCATGCGCGGGGCCTCGTCCGGCGGCGTCGCGGGCAGTGCCCGGCGCGTGCTCGCGCTCGCGGGCGTGGCCGCGGCGATCACGGTGGCGTGCTACGCGCCGGTGTTCGCGCGCTACGGCTGGCTGATGTTCACCTACTCCGAGATCCACGGCGGGCAATCCTCGGCCATCCGCTTCGCGACCGGCATGCTCACCGGTGGCGATCCCGGCGTGCCCTGGCCGCTGATCGGCGGGCAGGCTACGATCCTGCTCGCGGGCGTCGTGGGCTGTACTGCGGTGGGGCTGGTGCTCGTGTCGCTCGCCTGGCAGCGCCGCGGCTCGGCGCGCGCCGCGGGCGTGGACGCCGCGACCGGCTGGGCGATGGCGCTCGTGGTCGCGCTCGAGGCTGCCTTCTACCTGCGGCTGCCGCACGACGAGGGCTACCTGCTCCCCACCGTGCCGTTCCTGATGCTGGGGCTGGCCGCGGTCACCACCCCG
>DATLUU010000500.1:0-7864 GCA_035577885.1 Verrucomicrobiia bacterium | reverse complement strand
ACACCAGCATCCACACCGCGATCCGGATGATCCTTCCAACGGCTCTCATCGCACTCTCCCCCAGGTTGTCTCGTCCATTTTCATAGCGGCGCGGCGATCTGCCGGCCGCGTTCCAGGCGGCGTTCACTTCTTCGTGCTCTTCAAAGCGATCTGCATGCCTTTGAACAACGTCATCAGGTGCTCGCGGCCGACGCTGTCGGACGCGGCGACCTGCAGCACGTAGTCCACGGCGGTGGGACTGCGGCCGATCCGGGCCAGCACGTACTGGGCCGAGCGGTCGTCGCCGAGCATGGTCTCGACCACCTGCAGCCGCTGGCGGTCGGAGCCCAGCATGCGCGTCGTCATCTCTCTCGAGAGTGACGTGTCGGCGACGATCGCCCCCATCACCCGGTCGCGCACCTGGACGTTGCGTCCGAGCTCGCTGGCGACGTCGCCCGAGCAGCCGGCCACGAGCGCGAGCGCCGCGAGCAGCGCCCCGCCCGCCTTGCGGCCATTCCCCGACATGAGCTTCACGGCATCTCCCTCCGGGCGGCGCTTCCGGGCGCTCTCCGTGAGCGCACACGTTCATCCGCGGGCGGGAACCATAACCGACTCTTGACTCGACCGTAAGCGCCGCCCAGTCTACCGCGCCGAGGGCATGTTCGACGCGAAGGCCGTGGTGCAATGGAGGCGGACATGACGATCGGTCGCACGACGTGGTTCGCGATGATGCTCGTGGCGATGCTCGGGGCCGGAAGCGCGCGGGCGCAGACCGGAACGATCACCGGGCGGGTGGCGGAGAAGGGCGGCGCGCCGATCCCAGGCGCCGAGGTGCGCGTGGATTCGACGCAGATCCACACCAGCACCGATGGCGACGGGCGCTACAGCTTGCGCGAGGTGCCCGCGGGACGCCGCATCGTGCGCACGCTCATGCTCGGCTACAAACCGCTCACGCACGAGGTGACGGTCGAATCGGGCGCCACGGCGACCGTGGACTTCGTCCTCGAAGAGACGGTGCTGCCCTCCTCGGGCGTCGAGGTGGTGGTCGGCTCGCGCGCCAAGCACACCGCGGCCGACGAGCTGGCGGTGCCGGTCGACGTCTACAACCACGACGTGCTGGTGAAGCAGGGCACCACCGAGACCTCGCAGACGCTGCAGGCGCTCTCGCCGTCGGTCAACTTCCCGCGCCAGACCGTGACCGACGCCACCGACGTCGTGCGCCCGTTCACGCTGCGCGGGCTCTCGCCCGACCACACGCTCGTGCTCGTGAACGGCATCCGCCGCCACCAGACGGCGGTGGTCAACACGTTCGCCTACGGCACCGCCGCGGGCTCGAGCGGCGTGGACATGAACGCCATCCCCTCCAGCGCCATCGAGCGCATCGAGGTGCTCCGCGACGGCGCCTCGGCGCAGTACGGCTCCGACGCCATCGCCGGCGTGGTGAACGTGGTCATGCGCCGCGGCGTCACGCCGCCGTTCGTGAACGTCACCGGCGGCCAGTACTTCAGCCCCGACTACCCCTACGATGGCGGCAACGTCAACGTGAACGGCGGCTGGGGTCTGCCGCTCGGCCAGGGCTCGTTGAACCTCTCCGGCGAGTACCTCGACCGCCAGCCCACGAACCGCGCCTGGGCGGACAGCAGCGACATCAGCGGCTCGGGCCTGAACGACATCGTCGGCCCCGACGGCAAGGTGATCCAGAAGCGCAATCCGGTGGAGCAGCCGAACCACCACTGGGGGGACGGCCTCGAGCGTGACGCGCTGGGCACGGCGTTCGCGCACTACCCGCTCGGGGTGAGCAGCCATCTCTACGCATTCGGCAGCTATGGCCATCGCGAGGGCACCGGCAACGGCTACCGCCGCTACGAAGGCGACGACCGGAACTGGCCGCAGATCTACCCACTCGGCTTCCTGCCGGAGTTCCGCCCCATCGTCACCGATTACTCCACGGCTGGCGGCTGGAAGGGCGAGGTGCGCGGCTGGAGCGTGGACGCCGCGGCGTCGTTCGGCCACAACGGCTTCCGCTACGACCTCGATCACACGCTCAATGCCTCGCTGGGGCCCTCGCTCACCACGCCCACCGCGCCCGGCCCCGATGGCATCTTCGGCACGCCCGACGACCCGGGCATCCCGAACCAGACGTCGTTCTTCGCCGGCGAGCTCCACCGCGACGAGTTCGTGGCCTCGCTCGACGGCGACCGCGAGCTGAAGCTGGGACTCCCCTACGCCGTGCACACGGCGTTCGGCGCCGCATGGCGGCGCGAGCGCTGGGTGACGCTGCCGGGCGAGCGCGCGTCGTGGATCGACGGCGGCGCCACGAGCCAGAACGGCAACGACACGCCCGGCGGCTCGCAGGTGTTCCCCGGCTTCTCGCCGAGTGACGCCTCGGACTCGCGCCGCGAGAACACCGGCGTCTACGCCGACCTCGAGACCAACCTCAGCGAGCAGGTGCTGGTGAACGGCGCCGCCCGCTACGAGAACTACAGCGACTTCGGCTCGGTCACGACCGGCAAGCTCGCGGCGCGCTACCAGCCGAGCCCGCACGTCACGTTCCGCGCCGCCGCCAGCAACGGCTTCCGCGCACCGGGCCTGGGGCAGATCCACTTCAGCAAGGTGGTGACGAACGTCATCGCCGGCGTGCCCGAGCAGGTCGGTGTCTTCCCCGTGGACAATCCGGCGGCGAAGGCGCTCGGCGCCGAGCCGCTGAAGCCCGAGAAGTCCGTGAACCTGAGCGCCGGGCTCGCGGTGACGCTGCTCGACAACCTGAACGTCACCTTCGACGCCTACCACATCACGATCACCGACCGCATCCTGCTCGGGGCCACGTTCGACGACAGCACCACCGCGCGCATCCTCGGCAACGCCGGCTTCGGTGGCATCGCGGGGGTGCAGTACTTCACGAACGGCCTCGACACCAGGACGCAAGGCATCGACGTCACCGCGGACTGGCGGGTGCTCACGGCCGAGTCGCGCTCGTTCACGCTGCACGGCGCGCTCAACTACGGCAAGAACGAGATCACGCACGTGGATCCGCTCCCGAGCGTGCTCTCGACGTCCACCGACGAGAAAGGCCTGCTGGACGAGGTGACGCGCGTGGCGATCGAGAAGGAGCGCCCCGACTGGCGCGGCACGCTCACCGGCGAGTACACGCAATCCGCCTGGCGCGGGCTCGCACGCGTCTCGTACTACGGCAAGTTCTCGTCCGCGCAGCCGGCGTTCACCGACGGCTACACGGAGAACTACCCGGCGCGCACGCTCGTGGACCTGGAAGGCGCCTACAAGCTGATGCAGGTCGAGTTCGCGATCGGCGCTCGCAACGTGTTCGACACCTATCCCGGCAAGGCGCAGCTCGATTTCAACAACAACTTCGGCGTGTTCCCGTGGGCCGCGGCGTCGCCGTTCGGATACAACGGGCGGTTCCTCTACACGCGCGCGAGCTGGGCGCTGCCGAGGAAGTAGAGGCCGTGAAGTCGCGTCTCCCCGAGGGCGGGTGACCGCACGTGCGCCGCTGGCCCACGATCCTGTTCGCCGCCATGATCGTCGCGCTGGGTGCGGTCGGCTGGCATTACTCGGACCAGATCCTGGGACCCGACGCGCCCCAGGGAAAGACCGGCCAGCGCGTGCTCGCGTGCACGGATTCCACGATCGCGCTGGCGTCCACGTTCAAGGCGCGCAGGCCGGGTCAGTGGGCGATCGAGTGGCCCGGTGGCTACGGCCGCATCGGCCCGCTGGTGGCGGAGCAGCCGGACCGCGTGCTCACGCGCTTCGCGATCGCATCCGGCACGCCACCGGACACCACGGCGAGGCTCGCGGGCTTCGCGCCCGATGCCGATCCCAGGACCTGGTTCGGCTGGGAGTTCGAGAACGTCACCGTCCCGTCACGCGTCGGGCCCCTGCCGGCATGGTGGATCCCGGGACGTGACTCGACGTGGGCGATCTTCGTGCACGGCCGCGCCGCGACGCGGGCCGAGATGCTGCGCATGCTGCCCGCCTACCGCGCGCTCGGGCTGCCGTGCCTGGACCTCGCCTACCGCAACGACGCCGGCGCGCCCCGGGTGAGCGGTGGGCAGTTCCGCCTCGGCCTCAGCGAGTGGACGGACCTCGAGGACGCGGTGCGCTACGCGCGCGCTCGGGGCGCACGCGGCGTGGTCGTCGTCGGCTGCAGCATGGGAGGCGGCATCGTGGCGCAGTTCCTGCGCCGATCCGCCGACCGTGGCTTCGCGCGCGCCGCGGTGCTCGACGCACCCGCGCTCGACTGGAACGCGGTGATCGCGCTCGCCGCCGGCCAGCTCCATGTTCCGCCGCCGATCACCGGGCTCGGGAAGTGGGTCGCTTCGCTCCGCAGCGGACTGCGCTGGGACGAGCTGGAGCAGACGCCACACGCGCGGGAGTTCTCCACGCCCATGCTGATCTTTCACGGCGATGCCGACGATACCGTGCCGATCGCGGTGAGCGAGGAATTCGCGCGCGCCCGGCCCGACCTGGTCGAGTTACATGAGATTCACGGTGCGGGCCACGTGGAGTCCGCGAACGTGGACGCGGACGGATATGCGGCGATCATCACCACGTGGCTCGGCGGGCAGCGGATCGGAACGACGCAACTCGACAGCGGTCGTCGGGAGACCCGACCCGCCTCCAGGTAGAGCGGCTGTCCGTCCTCAGGCGAACGCGGGCGGCTTCCTCGTGTGCCAGTCGGTCCGGGACTGGAGCAGCGCGCCCAGGCTGCAGAGCAGCGCCTCCGAGAACGGCGCGCCCATGAACGCGATGCTGGTGGGGAGCCCGTTCTCGCCGAAGCCGTTCGGCAGCGCCAGCGCCGGGAGCCCGGTCAGGTTGCCCGCGGCGATGATCGGCGGCCCGCCCGAGACGCCGGGATAGACGGCCTGGAACTCCTTGTCGATCGGGTAGGCGACGGTCGCGCGCGTGGGCGTGGCGACGACGTCGTACGAGGCGTAGAGCTTCTTCATCGCCGCGCGCATGGGCCGCCGCGCGCGCATGGCATGCACGTAGTCCACCGCGGGCGTCAAGAGCGCCGAGTAGCCGCCGGTTCGACACGCCGGGCAGCGGAGCTTCGTCACGTCGCCCGAGTCGATGAGCTCGAGGAACGCACTCGCGCCCTCGGCGTTGACGATCGTGCCCACCGCCGGGCCCCACGGCAGGTCGGGCCACTCCACGTCTCGCGTCACCTCGATCGAGTCCCCCAGCTTGGCGAGCGAGGCCTCGAAGTTCTCGCGCACCGCGGGCTGGACCTTCTCGATGCAGCCCTTCGGCACCGCGACCTTGAGCGCGCGCGTCGGCTTCTGCGTCTCCTTCCACGGGAAGAGACGCCCGGTGCACGAGACGTCCTCCGGGTCCGGCCCCGCGATCGCGGCGAGCACGAGCGCGCAGTCGTCCGCGGTGCGCCCCATCGGGCCCAGCTTGTCGAGCATCCAGGACAGCGCCATCGCGCCGTGCCGCGACACCAGGCCGTAGGAGGGCCGGAGGCCGGTCACGCCCGAGTAGGCGCTCGGGGTGACGATCGAGCCCGAGGTCTCGCTGCCGATCGCGAACGGCACCAGCCCCGCGCCCACGGCCGCGCCCGGGCCGCTCGAGGAGCCACCGCTCCAGAACGACGGGTTCCACGGCGTGAGCCCGGGGCCCGTGAACGAGGCGTCGGCCTGGTTGTAGCCCATGCCGCCGGCGAGCTCGACCATGGCGAGCTTGGCGCACAGCACGGCGCCCGCGTCGCGCAGTTTCTTCACCACGGTGGCGTCGTGGTCGAACACCTGGTTGCGATAGGGCTCGGCGCCCCAGGTCGTGGGCACGCCCTTCGTCGCCAGCAGGTCCTTGACGCCGTACGGGATGCCGTGGAGCGGACCACGGTACCTGCCCTTCGCGATCTCGGCGTCGGCGGCGCGCGCCTCGGCGAGCGCGCTCTCGCGCATCACCGTGACCACGGCGTTGAGCTTGGGCCCCAGCGTGTCGAGGCGCTCGAGGCAGGTCTCCGTGAGCTTCACCGACGTGAGCTTCTTCGACTTCACCTGCGCGGCGAGCGCGCGCACCGGCGTGTAGAGCAGGTCCGAATCAGGCATGGGATCCTCTCCAGAGGTGGGCGCCGTGGTTCAGGCGCGGAACGTGTCGCCGTCAGGCGCGAAAAGTAACGTCGGGCTCGTCGCCGTTCGTGAGCTTCATCGCGCGCAGGCGCTTGCCGCCCGCGAGGTCGCCGTCGAAGTCGCTGGCGACGCTCGCCCACTGCGTCTCGTTGAAGCGGTCGGGATACCGCGAGCGCAGCACCTCGGTGAGGAGCCGGGCCTCGCCCGTGCTGTGCTCCGGTCCGGCGGGCGCGGCGGGTGTCGCCGGTGCTGGGGTCGGTGGCGTGGCCGGCGGCGTCGAGGGCGCGGGGGCCTGGGCATGGGCCGCGACCGGGAGCACCGTGGCCGCGGCGGCGATCATCTTCAGGAACCCGCGGCGATCGCGTTCGCGCGGGGACGGCGCTTGCGACATGCTGCCTCCTTTTGGAACCGTGGCGGCCGTTGGCCGCCACGGAGCGAGCCGGCGTGAGCACGGGAGAGTAGTCCACGTTCCCGCTCGGTGGAATGGAGGAAGTTCACATGGCGTGGCAGGCGAAAGATCCCGCGTTCGCCGAGCGTGTTCGCGGCAGTTTCGACCGCCAGCGCTTCATGGGCACGCTGGGCGCGCGGCTCGGCCGGGTGGCGCCCGGCGAGGTGGACATCGAGCTGCCGGTGGCGGAGGCGCTCACGCAGCAGCACGGCTTCGTCCACGCCGGAGCGCTCGCCTCCGTGCTCGACTCGGCAGCCGGCTACGCGGCGCTCACGCTCATGCCCGCGGGAGCGGCCGTGCTCTCGATCGAGTTCAAGATCAACCTGCTCGAGCCCGCCCGCGGCACCTCGATCGTGGCGCGCGGCCGTGTCGTGCGCGCCGGGCGCACCATCAACGTCTGCCGCGCGGACGCGGTAGCGCTGGACGGCGGCCGCGAGACGCTCGTCGCCACGCTCACCGGCACGATGATGTGCGTCGAGGGGCGCGGGCTCGGCGACTAGCTGGTCACACCGAGTGCGGTGACCGCTTCGGGAAGCGGACCGCAGCCCGCGAGCTGCGCGCCGCACGCGCCCTCCGGCTCGCCCTCGACCAGCTCGATGCGCAGGCGCTCGAGCTCCAGCGTGCTCACGCCGTCACGGACTCTCGGCATCGTGCCCAACGCCTCGCCGAGCGCCAGCGCCGCGGTGGGCACGCTCGGGGTACGCACGCGCACGGCCGTGATGCCGGTGGCGCCGTTCGCGTGCGCGGTCGCGGCCGCGCCGCCCGGCACGCGCAGCTCCCGCGGCGTGCGGTCCGCGATCCAGAACGGATGGAGCGGGGCCTCGGGAAGCAGCAGCTGCCATTCGAGGCGAACGCGGTCCGTGCGCTCGCGCGCCATCGTCGCCGGGCCGGAAGACCTGACGCCGAGCGCGCGCAGCGCCGCCGCGCGGCCGCCGAGTGCGGCACCGCCCAGCACCCAGTCGGCGACGCCGTCGGCTCCCGCGAGCACGGGCAGGAAGCGCCGCGCGATCGCGGACACGCCCTTCAGGTGCCGTTCCCAGCCTGGGCCCGCACGCAGCGCGCGCAGCTCGTTGCGCGTCGCCGGATCGCGTGTCGCGAGCAGCTCGAGATAGCTCCCGTCCGCGAACGCGACCAGCGCGTTCTCGGTGGGGATGGCGTCGTGCAGGCCGCCCGGTGTCACGGTGAAGCCCGCCTCCGTGAACGTGCGCGTCGCCTCCGCGAGCGACGACACGAGGACGACGACGTGATCGAGCCGCACGCCAGCCGGGCTCATGGCATCAGGCGAAGGCGCGCCGAACGGGAGACGCTCATGCGTCTCATCCTAGCGTGGCCGAGAATGAACCGGCCG
>DATLUU010000499.1:0-3706 GCA_035577885.1 Verrucomicrobiia bacterium | reverse complement strand
CAGCGCGACGCGCTCTACCGCGTGATCCGCGAGTACCCGCGCCGCGAAGAGCCGGCCGCGTCGGAGCGCCCGGCCCCGATGCCGACGTCGCCGGCCTCCACCGCGGCCACGGCGTAGGACGGGCCATGGCGCACGCGAACTCGCCCGGGTACCTGAGGCTCGTGGACGACGCCAAGACGCGCGTCCGCCAGTTCACGATCGACGAGTTCGTGAGCCGGCTCCAGGCGGGCGAGCGCTACATCCTGCTCGACGCGCGCGAGGACCACGAGTGGGCGAACGGGCACATCCCGAGCGCTCACCACATCGCGCGCGGCGTCCTCGAGCGCGAGATCGAGCAGCAGATCCCCGAGAAGGACGCGCCCATCGTGCTCTACAGCGGCGACGGATTACGCAGCGCACTCGCCGCCGACAACCTGCAGCGGATGGGCTACGCGAACGTGGTGTCGCTGGACGGTGGCCTGCACGGCTGGACCGCGCGCGGGCTGCCGACGGTGAAACCCGAGCCGGGACTCTAGAGTCCTCATGCTCGACTCCAGCGCTCCACTCTTCCACTCCGCCCGCTTCAGCGACCCGCAGCAGGTGCTGGAGGCGATCTTCGGTTATCGCGAGTTCCGGCCCGGGCAGCGGAAGATCATCGACACCGTGCTCGCCGGGCGCGACTGCATCGGCGTCATGCCCACGGGCGCCGGCAAGTCGCTCACGTTCCAGGTGCCGGCGAAGATGCTGCCGGGCCCGGTGCTGGTGATCTCGCCGCTGATCTCGCTGATGAAGGACCAGGTCGACGCGCTCGTGCGCCTGGGCTTCCGCGCCGTCACGGTCAACTCCACGCTCGCGTTCGAGGAGCGCCGCGAGCGGCTGGCCGCGTTCCGCCGCGGCGAGATCGAGCTGCTCTACATCGCGCCCGAGGCGCTCGAGGGCTCGCTGCGCACGTTCCTCGCCGGCTGCCCGGTGAGCCTCGTGGTCGTGGACGAGGCGCACTGCATCAGCCACTGGGGGCACGATTTCAGGCCGTCGTACCGCCGGCTCGCGGGATTGAAGGCGGAGCTGGGCGAGATCCCGGTGCTGGCCTTGACCGCGACCGCGACGCGGCGCGTGGCGGGCGACATCATCCGCCAGCTCGGGATGAAGAAGCCCGACGGCTTCAAGGGCTCGTTCTTCCGGCCGAACCTGCGCATCACCGCGGTGAAGAAGGGGGAAGGGAAAGTGGGCGACGGCCGCCCGCGGGCGGCGCGGAACGTCCGCAAGGACCTGCTCGCGTTGCTGCGCGCGCGGCGGGGCACGAGCGCGATCGTCTACTGCATGAGCCGGCGCAGCGTGGAGTCCACCGCCGAGTACCTCGCCACGCACGGCGTCTCGGCGGCGCCCTACCACGCCGGGCTCTCCGACGACGTGCGCGCGAGGAACCAGGACGCGTTCGCGCGCGACGACGTGGACGTGATCGTGGCCACGGTGGCGTTCGGCATGGGCATCGACAAGAGCAACGTGCGCATGGTCGTCCACCGCGACATGCCGAAGAGCGTCGAGGCCTGGGTGCAGGAGATCGGCCGCGCCGGGCGTGACGGGCTCGAGAGCGAGTGCATCGTCTACTACTCGTGGGCGGACGTGATCGGCTACGACACGTTCCTGGACACGATCGAGGACGCGGCGCTGAAGGCGGAGACGCGGCGGAAGACGGTGGAACTGTTCCGGCTGCTCGACGGCAGCCAGTGCCGCCATCGCGCGGCGTGTGCCTACTTCGACGAGGCGCTGGAGCCGTGCGGCAGCTCGTGCGACGTGTGCACGGGCCAGGGGATCGAGACGCTCGTGGGAGCCGCCGGTCACGTGGGCGGCGAGGGGCGGCTGCCCCGGGCCGCGACGATGGCCGAGCTGCGCGAAGCTTCGCCCGGGGATGAAGCCCTTTTCGAGAAACTGCGCGCCGTGCGCAAGCGACTCGCGGACGCCGAGGGCGTGCCCGCCTACATCGTGTTCAGCGATGCCGCGCTCCGCGGCATGGCCGCGCGCCGGCCGCACTCGGAGGGCGAGCTGCTGCAGGTGCCGGGCGTGGGGCCGGTGAAGCTCGAGCGCTACGGCGCCGCGTTCCTCGCGGCGCTGCGTGAGGGCTGAACGCTCGACGCGTGCGCGGCGGTCACGGTATCCTCCCGCTCCCATGAACCCGCCCCGCCTCAGCACCGCCACCGTCGCCGCGCGCATCCCCTACGCCAACGCGGCTCCGTTCTACACCCTGTGGGCCGATGCGCCGTTCGCGGTGCGTAACCTCGCCCCGCGCGAGCTGGGCCGCGAGGCCGAGGCGGGGTCGATCGACCTGGGGTTGATGGCCGCCGCCGACTTCCTGCGCCTGCGCGACCGCTTCGAGCTGCTGGCACCCATGGGCGTCGCCGCGCGCGGCCCGGTGCAGAGCGTGCTGCTGTTTTCGAGACGCCCGGCCGGAGCACTCGGAGAAGCGCTCATCTCGGTGACGCCCGAGACCTCGACCAGCCTCCGGCTCCTCAAGCTGCTCCTGAACGTGAGGCGCGGCCTCCCGGGCGTGCGCTTCGTTCGCGGCCTCGAGCCCTCGCAGGCCGACGCGCTGCTCCTGATCGGCGACACCGCGATGCGCACGCGCAACCGGCCGCCCGAGGGCTTCGTCCACACGCTCGACCTCGGCGCCGACTGGCTGGAGTGGACCGGGCTGCCGTTCGTCTATGCCGTGTGGGCGGTGCGCTCCGCGCTCGAGCCCGCGATCAAGGGCGAGCTGCGCGCGTTCCTCGAGTCGTCGCTCGCCGCCGGCCTCGCCTCGCTGCCCGACGTGGCCCGCCGCGAGACCGCCCCCGGCTGGAGCCCCGCCGAGGTGGAAGCCTACCTCCGCCGCTTCCACTACCGCCTCGGCCCCGAAGACCTCCAGGGCATGGCCCGCTTCGAAGCGATGCTCCAGGAGCACGGCCTGCTCGCAACGGACTGACGCCGCCGCGCGTATCCCGTACGCGCTCCCGGCGAGAAAGGACCCGGTCATGGCCACCATGCACGATATCGACTACGAGATCCTCGGCGACGACATGCAGTTCGTGAAGATCGAGCTCGACCCCGGCGAAGCCGTCGTCGGCGAGGCCGGCGCCATGATGTACCTCGAGGAAGGCATCACCCTCTCCGCCATCTTCGGCGACGGCTCCGGCCAGCAGGCCACGTTCATGGACAAGCTCATGAGCGCCGGCAAGCGCGTCCTGACCGGCGAGTCGCTGTTCATGGCCGTGGCGCAGAACACCGCGCAGGTGAAGCGCAAGGCCGCGTTCGCCGCGCCCTATCCCGGCAAGATCGTTCCCATGCACCTGAAGGAGCTGGGCGGCACGCTCATCGCGCAGAAGGATTCGTTCCTCTGCGCCGCGAAGGGCGTGTCCATCGGCATCGCGTTCACGAAGCGCTTCGGCGCCGGGCTCTTCGGCGGCGAAGGCTTCATCCTGGAGAAGCTCGAGGGCGACGGCTGGGCGTTCGTGCACGCCGGCGGCACGCTCGAGGAGAAGACGCTCGCCCCCGGCGAGACCCTGCGCGTGGACACCGGCTGCATCGTCGCCATGCAGCCGAGCGTTGACTACGACATCCAGGCCGTCAGCAACGTGAAGACCATGCTGTTCGGCGGCGAGGGCCTGTTCTACGCCGTGCTCCGCGGCCCCGGACGCATCTGGCTCCAGTCGCTGCCGTTCTCGCGGCTCGCGAGCCGCATCTACGCCGCAGC
>DATLUU010000498.1:0-3486 GCA_035577885.1 Verrucomicrobiia bacterium | reverse complement strand
TCGGCGAACGCCACGCCCATGGTGAAGTAGGCGCAGTGCGAGCGCGGCTGCTTGGCGATCAGGTCGCGCAGCAGCGTCATCGATTCCGAGAACTTGCCCTGCGCGTAGAGCGAGGTCGCGAGCCGGCAGCTCGCGAGCGAGTCATTGGGCGCGATGGCGATGGCCTGCTTGTAGTAGGACTGCGCCTCGTCGGCCTTGCTCAGGTTGTCGAGCGCCACGCCCAGGTTCACGAGCACCTTCACGTTCTTAGGTCTAACCCGGTTCGCCTTCGAGAACACCTGCGCCGCCTCCGCGTTCTTCTCGCGGTCGAGGTACATGATCCCGAGGCTGTAGAGATTGTCGAACTTGGTGGAGTCCTTGGCCACGGCGCGCTCGAGCAGGCCCAGCGAATCGGTGACGGCAGGGGTGGCGGCAGCAGCCTTGGCGTCGGCCTTTGGAGCCTTGGCGGGCTTGGCGTCGGCAGCGAGGGTGGCGCGCGCGGTGAGCGCCACCAGGGCGAGCACCGCGAGAAACGGGACGGGACGCTTCACGGACGACCTCCAGCGGGTGGTGAAGGATTCGGACAAAGCGCGAACGAGAATAACACGCGCGCACTTGGCGATAGAACTCGCCCGGGGCCCGTGTTCAGGCCCTTGTCCGGCCGCCGACTCCGCGTTTTCAAGTCGCGAGCGCCCTCAGACGCGCGCGACGGCCGCCTTCGCCAGCGCCTGCTGGAGGTCCGCCCACAGGTCGTCGACGCTCTCGATGCCGGCGGAGATGCGCACCAGGCCCTCGGGGATGCCGGCGCGCTTGCGGCCCTCGACGCCGAGCATCTTGTGCGACGTGTGCGCGGCGAGGCTCGCCAGCGACTCGACACCGCCCAGGCTGGCGCCGTGGCGGATGACCTTCAACGCGTTCACCACGTGCAGCGCCGCCTCGGCGCCGCCGCGCGCCTCGAACCCGAGGAGCGGGCCGAAGCCCTCCTTCATCTGCTTCGCGGCGATGGCGTGGCTGGGATGCGCGGGAAGCCCGGGATAGAACACCTGCGCCACGTCGGCGTGGGCGGCGAGCCGCCGCGCCAGCTCGAGCGCGTTCGCGTTCCCGGCGCGCACGCGCAGCGGCAGCGTCTTCAAGCTGCGCTCGAGCATCCACGCCATGGTCGGCTCGGCGATCGGCCCGAACACCTCGCGCGCCTTCCACACCGGCGCCAGCGCCGCACGCGAGCCACAGGCGACGCCGGCGAGCAGGTCGCTGTGACCGCCGAGGGACTTGGTCGCGGAGTAGAGCGACACGTCGCAGCCCAGCGCCAGCGGCTGCTGGCCGATGGGCGAGGCGATGGTGTTGTCGATGGTGACGAACGCGCCGCGCTCGTGGCCCAGCCGCGCCGCTGCGGCGATGTCGAAGCAGACGAGCGTGGGATTGATGGGCGATTCCAGGTGCAGGAGCTTCGTGTGCGGCTGGAACGCCGCGGCCCAGGACTCGGGCCGTCGCGAGTCCACGAACGTGTGGCTCCAGCCCATGCGCTCCTTCCCCCACTGCAGCAGCGCCTGCGTGCCGCCGTAGCACGGGTCCACGCACACCACGTGGTCGCCGCTCTTCAGGTGCGCGAGGAACGTGGCGCTGATGGCGCCCATCCCCGAGGGGAACAGCAGCGCCTCCTCCGCGCCTTCGAGCGCCGCGAGCCGTTCTTCGACGGCGTGGATCGTGGGGTGGCCGTCGCGCTGGTAGAACGATCCGGCGCTCCCCGCGGCCTGCGCGGCGACCATGTCGTCCAGCGACTCGAACGAGAACGTGGCGCTGTGGACGATGGGCGTGCTCATGGCCCCGGTGGTGCCGAGGTGCGGGCCGTGCACGGCGCGGGTATCGAGGTCAGGCTGTTTCGGGCGCTCCACGGCTGGATCCTCCCGATGGACGGCGCGGCGGGAATGGCTCTACGGTCGCTCCCATCTTGAGCGAGGCCCGCCCGTGAAGCCAGTACCCACTTGGGAAGTGCGCCGGATCCTGTTCGTCCGGCCGCGCTTCCTCGGCGACCTGTGCCTGACGCTCCCGGCCGTGGACGCGGCGCTCGCGGCCTGCCCCGGAGCCAAGGCGGCCTACGTCACCGAGGCGCCGCTCGCGCCCTTGCTCGAAGGCGATCCCCGGTTCTCCGAGGTCATCTCGGTGCCGGCGAGGCCATCGCCCCGCGAGACGTTGCAGCTGGTGAGGAAACTGCGCGCGTTCGCGCCCGACGTGGCGTTCGACTTCTTCTGCAATCCGCGGAGCGCGGTGTGGACTCGCGCCTCGGGCGCGCGCGTGCGCGTGGGCTATCCGGGGAAGGGCTGGCGCTCGTCGCTCTACACGCACCACGCGCGCCCGCGCGCGCTCTCCTCCACCGCGTTTCACGCCGCTTCGATCGCCGCGCTCGGCTGGCCGCTGCCCGTGCCGCTCCCCTCGCCGCGCCTCGCGGTCGCCGCCTCGTCCCGCGCGGAAGCGCGCGATGCGCTGCGGCGGATGAGCGTGCCCGACGACGCGCTGCTCGTGGGCTTCCACCCCGGCGCGCGCTGGCCCACGCGACGCTGGGCGCCGGAGCGGTTCGCCGAGTTGGCGCAGCGCGCGCTCGACGCGCATCCACGAGCGTTCGCCCTGGTCACGGCAGGGCCCGGGGAAACCGAGGCGGCCGAGAAGGCGCTGGCGCCACTCCCGCCGGAGCGTGCACGGCTCGTCGAGGGCTGGCCGATCGCGCGCTTCGCCGCGCTCCAGTCCCAATGTGCGGCATTCGTGTGTGGTGACACGGGTCCGCTCCACACCGCGGTGGCCGCGGGAGCGCCCACGCTCGGCCTCATCAGCCGCAACCGTCCCGCGATGTTCTTCCCCTACGACGAACGCGACGGCCACCGCGCCTACACGGCGCGCGTCGAGTGCTCGCCATGCGACCGCGATGCGTGCGCCGACCTGCGCTGCCTCACGCGCCTCACGGTGGACGGCGCGTGGGAGCGGCTGGCCTCGATGCTGGCGGGGCCGCGCTCCGCGGAAGGCGTCCCGCTCCCTCGTCTCTGAGAGAAAGCCTCGGCCGTCAAGCCATGGCTGGCAACGGCCGATGCCCATGGCGGATGGCCCGCCCCCGGGGCGGGCCCGAGGCGATCTCTTTGTCGTGGAGCGAACATGACCGTCGACAGGATCCTCACCGAGCTGGATGCGCTCCAGGCTCAGGGCGTGCCGTTCGAGCGCCTGCTCGAGAGCGCGGTGCAGGGCGTGCACGAGTTGAACCCGAACTTCCACTGGACCGGGATCTACGAGCTGTTCCCGGACGACGTGCTTCGCTTGGGCCCCTACATCGGCGCGCCCACCGAGCACTGCTTCATCGGCGTCGGCCACGGCGTGTGCGGATCCGCGGTGGCGGAGAAGCGCAACATGAACATCCCCGACGTGAGCCGGCACGAGAACTACCTGCCGTGCAGCAGCGAGACCAAGTCGGAGCTGGTCGTGCTCATCCGCTCGGGCGACACGATCCACGCCCAGATCGACATC
>DATLUU010000497.1:0-9895 GCA_035577885.1 Verrucomicrobiia bacterium | reverse complement strand
ACCGGCGGCGTCTCGCTCAAGCCCCGCGAGGGCATGAGCAAGATGAAGTACGACATGAGCGGCGCCGCCGCCGTGATCGGCACGTTCGCGGCACTCGACAGGCTCGAGCTGCCGTTCCGGCTCGTGGGGCTCGTCCCCAGCGCCGAGAACGCGATCGGCGGGCGCTCGTTCAAGCCCGGCGACGTGCTGCGCGCGGTGGACGGGACCACGATCGAGATCACGAACACCGACGCCGAGGGCCGCCTGCTGCTCGCCGACGCGCTCGGCTACGCCAAGCGCTTCTCGCCCGAGGCGGTGGTGGACCTGGCGACGCTCACGGGTGCGATATCGATCGCGCTCGGGCGCCATGCCGCCGGGCTCTTCACCGCCGACGAGCGGCTCGCCGCCGAGCTCCACCGCGCGGGCGAGGCGACCGGCGAGCGGCTGTGGCGCATGCCGCTGTGGCCCGAGTTCCTGGCCGAGATGCGCGGCGACACGGCCGACCTGGTGAACTCCAACGAGCGCCGCGAGGGCGCCTCGTGCACGGCCGCGGCGTTCCTGTCGCACTTCGCCAAGGGCATGCCGTGGGCGCACCTCGACATCGCGAGCACCGCATGGACCTACAACGACCGCCCCGACGCCGCGCGCGGACCGAACGCGTTCGGCGTGCGCCTGCTCGTGGACTGGCTGGAGACGCGCGCGGGCACGCCGCCGCAGGCCTCCCGCGGGACCGCGGGCCGGGCGACGGGACGCGCCGCGAGGTGACCGCGCGCTAGTGCGCGGTCGCGGCGCCCGCCTTCTTCACCGCGGGCGGCTTCTTCGCGGGGCTCGCGGGTGCCGGCAGCCGCTCCACCCGCAGGCCGCTCTCGGCGTGGCTCAGGCGAACGAGCCGGCCCTGCGCGTCCGCCCACAACTCGAACCGTGCGCTCTGGTCCTCGAACGCGAAGTGCTTCACCGCCTGCTTCGAGCGGCCGACCACGAGCGTGTCGGCGCCCAGCGCGGTGACCGTGGCGAGCGGCGAGGCCAGCGAATCGGGCTGGAGCGCGAGCAACTGCACGCGGCGCGAGGTGAACGTCTTGTGGGCGAGGCTCCGCGACAGCACGTCGAACAGCGTGAACATCTGCGAGTCCATGACGAACAGCCGCCCCGGCGGCTGGACCACGCGATCGGCGTTCCCGCCGCCGTCCATCTCGATGTAGTAGGTCATCGAGGTGTCGCCCGGGATCAGGCCGCGGACGATCTGGTGGTCGTCGAAGTCCTGGGTCGAGAGGTAGCGGATGAGACCCAGGTCGCGCGAGTCCACCACCAGCATCATGCTCTTCCGGAGCGGGTGGTGCGTGCCGTGCTCGTCCACGAAGTCGCGCCGGATCGTGGCCACGACCACGAGCGAGTCGCCCATGTTCTGGAACACGTTGCGCTCGGTGGCGACCGGCACGTCGTTCTCGAACACGACCAGCTGGCCGGAATCCACGGCCGCGGCGACCTGGGCGCGGGCCTGGGTCGCGGGCAGGAGCGCGAGGAGCGCGACCAGCCCCAAGGATGCCCGCACGGTTCCACGCATGACCGAGGAGCGTAGCACGCGGCAAGGGCGCATCGCTCAGGCCCCGGTCAAATCGCGGGCGCGGCTGCGCGCTCGAGGCGCGTGACGCACTCGATGTGCGGCGTGTGCGGGAACATGTCGTACGGCGTCACCTCGGCGGGCCGCCAGCCCAGCGCCGCGAAGTCCTTGAGGTCGCGCGCCAGCGTGCCGGGGTTGCACGACACGTAGACGATGCGCGCGGGCTCGAGCTCGGCGACGCGGGCGACCACGCGCGGGTGGAGGCCCGCCCGGGGCGGGTCGACCACCACCACGTCGGGACGCGGCGCGCCGGCGCGCTCGCCGCGCGCCCACTCGCGCAGCACCGCGCGCGCCTCGCCGAGCTCGAAACGGGCGTTCGCGACGCGGTTCCGCACCGCGTTCCCGCGCGCGCGCTCCACCGCCTCCGGCACGCTCTCCACGCCCACCGCCTCGGCCGCGGCGCGCGCGAACAGCAGCGTGAGCGTGCCGGCGCCGCAGTAGAGGTCCAGCACGCGCTCGCGGCCCGAGAGCGCCGCCGCGGCGAGCGCCCCCTGGTAGAGCTGCTCCGCCTGGGCGCTGTTCGTCTGCAGGAACGCGTTCGCCACCACCTCGAACTCGAGCCCGAGCAGGCGCTCGACGATCGAGCCGTCGCCGACGAGCGCGCGCTCCGACTCGGCGAACGCCACGTTCGCGCGGCCGCCGTTCAGCCCGAGCGTGACCGTGCGCACCTCGGGCGAGAGCGCCGCGACGCCGCGCGCCCACGCCTGGAGCCCCGGCAGCTCGTCGCGTGCCGCGAGCAGCTGAACGGAACAGCTGTGCGTATGAGGAAGATGCCGCACGGTGAGGAAGCGGGCGACGCCGTCGTGACGCGACGGATGGTAGGCGCGCCAGCGGTGCTCGCGCGCGAACGCCTGCGAAAAGCGCACGATCTCCACCGTGAGCGGCGAGGGGAGCCAGCACTCCTTGAGCTCGAACACGCGATCGAACGTGCCGCGCTCGTGGAGCCCCAGCAGCGGTGGCGCGAAGCCGTCGCTCCCGGGCTCGCCGGGCGCGAACGAGAACTCCATCTTGTTCCGGTAGCCCCAAGCCGACGGCGCGGGCACGATCGCGCGCACCGGGGGGTCCGCGAAACCGCCGATGTGGCGGAGCGCCTCGCGCACCTGGCGCTCCTTCAAGCGCGCCTGGTCCTCGTACGGCAGCTCCTGGAGCCGGCAGCCGCCGCAGCGATCCACGTGCGCGCAGCGCGCGGGCACGCGCGCGGGCGAGGGGCGTTCGAGAGACGAGAACCGCGCCTCGGAGAAGCGCGCGTTCGCCTTGGTGACGCGCGCGAGCACGCGGTCGCCGGGCAGGCCGCGGTCCACGAACACCACGCGACCGTCGACGCGGGCCAGCGCTTTTCCGCCCAGCGCGACATCTTCCACGTCGAGCGTTAACACGTCCCTGACCTTCATCCCGTCCCGCCCTCGGCCGCCCGGTTTCCCGCGAATTCCACGGGGTACGGACAGAACCATTCCGGCCATCCGCCTGTCTATTCCCAGCGACACCGACGCAGTCCCCGCTGAGCACGACACGCTATCCCGGCCGTTTCCCGGCTCGCAAGCCACTGGGCTGCGTCCCCACGTCCGGGAACTCGAGGAGGAAACACCATGCGATCGAAGTTGGCGCGATGGCTGGCCGCAACATCGCTGCTCGTAATCGTCACCGCCCCGGCGTTCGCCGCGAGCAGCTCCACGACCGGAAAGGGTTGGCTCGGCGTCTCGACGCAGTCGACGGACGCGGACCTCAAGAAGGGCCTCGACCTGACGCAGGACGGACTGCTGGTGAACCAGGTCACGCGTGACAGCCCGGCGGATCGCGCGGGGCTGGAGAAGGGCGACGTGATCCTCACCTACAACAGCCGCAGCGTGACCACGCCGGAGCAGCTCCGGGACCTGGTGCGCAACACCGCCCCCGGCCGCGCCATCGCGCTCGGCATCTGGCGGGACGGCGCGCGCAAGTCGATCGACGTGAAGGTCGGCGACGTCACGGACAGCGGCGACAACGACTCGTTCGACACCCCGGTGCCGCCCACACCGCCTTCGCCGCCGAGCCCGCCGAGCCCGCGGTCGTCCGTGCGCATCGAGCGCGGCGACGACGGCGACACGCATATGTGGGTCGACGGGAAGGAGCTCACCGACGACGAGGTCAAGGACAAGCTCAAGGACATGAAGCTGAAGCTCAAGGGGCTCGACGACGACGGCTCGTGGTGGAGCGACGACAACATGCACATGTACATGGCGCCCTCGGCGCGCAGCCGCGGCCGGCTGGGCGTGCGTGTGGACGAGCTCGACAAGGACATGGCGGATGCGCTCGGCGTCACCGCCGGCAAGGGTGCGCTGGTGCGCGAGGTGGTCGAGGACACGCCCGCGCAGAAGGCGGGGATCCGCGCCGGTGACGTGATCGTCAAGGTCGGCACCACCACGGTGGACGACACCGACGACCTGACACGGGCTTTGCGAGACAGCGAGGGCAAGGTCGCCATCGACGTGCTGCGCAAGGGCGCGCGGCGCACGGTCAACGTGGACCTGCCCACGCGCGACGAGGTCCGCTCCCGGGCCCCCCGTTCCTACAGCTTCCGAATTCCGGAACCCGGCTACGGGTCGTGGGGGTACAGCAAGTCGAAGGACAGCGCCGACAGCGACGCCCTTCGGCGGGAGATCGAGGATCTCAGGAAAGAGATCCAGGACCTCCGCGAGCAGATGAACAAGACGAAGAAATAGGCAACGCCCCGGGTCGTCGTCTCGGGGGGGCGTCGTTCCGTCCGGCCGTCACCGAAAGGTGCCAGCATGGGGCGAAGTAAGGCCGGATGGTGCAGCGCGACGCCCCCACGAAACGACGATCGAAGTCGATGTGGATGGGTGAAGGTGGAAGTGATGGAGCCGCCGGTCGAAGCCACCGACCGGCGGTTCTGTTTCCGGTCCGCTAGACTGTCGCGTCCATGGTCTTCACGCCCTCGTTCTGCCCGCGCTGCGCCACGCCCATGGCGAACGCGGACGACCACGGCACGCTGCGTCCCACCTGCCCCGCGTGCGGCTACGTCTGGTATCGCAATCCCGTGCCCGCCGCCGGCGTCGTGCTCGTGCAGCAGGGGCGCGTGCTGCTGGTGAAGCGCCGCTGGGATCCGCGCGCGGGCGCCTGGTGCCTGCCGGCCGGGTTCATGGAGGCGGGGGAGACGCCCGAGCAGAGCGCGATCCGCGAGCTGGAGGAGGAGACGGGACTGATCGCCCAGCTCACCGGGCTGTTCGGGGTCTACGCCGGCTTCGACGATCCGCGCGTGCGCGCGGTGCTCATCCTCTATACCGGCGTCAGCACCGGAGGCACGCTGCGCGCGGGCGACGACGCGATCGAGCTGGCGTGGTACCCGCTCGATGCGCTTCCCGATGACCTCGCGTTCGCCTCCCACCGGCAGGCGCTGGCGGAGCTGATCGAGCGGCTGGCGAAGGCCTGAGTCAGCGCTTCGCGTCGGTGAGGCCGTGCCGCGCGGCAGGCCGGACGGGCGAGGCCCCTCCGTCGCGTGGGCGAGCGAAGCGCCACGCGCGCGGGGGGCCTGCGCGCATCCCTGTCCGGACTTCTGCGGCTCGGCTATCCGTGCATCTCGAACGGCGGCAGCTCGCGCTGCTCGAGCGAGAGCGGCGCCTGGCCCGTTCGCGTGCCCATGGCCATCGACACCACCGCGCTCGCCATCATGGCGCGGTCGAGGTCCGTCTCGTCGAACGCCTTCCCGTTGCGCTTGTTGCTCAGGTTCAACACGCCGAGCAGCCGGTTCTGGTGGATGAGCGGCACCGACACGAACGAGTCGGAGTTGTAGCGGTCGACGCCGGTCGGGCGCACGGGTGAGGCGTCGCCCTGCTTGCGCATGAGCACGGGCTTGCGATGGGTCGCGACCCAGCCGGCCACGCCCTCGCCGAGCGGCACGGTCACCCGGCCCGCCACGTCGGCATCCATGCCGCGGTGCGCGGCGATGCGCAGGTTCTGGTCGTCGAGGCGCATGAGGCTGCAGCGATCGACCTCGAACACGTCGCAGAAGCGCTGCACGAGCGCGCGCGACATGAGCGATTCGTCGTACGCCTCCTGGGACGCCTCGAACACCTCGCGCAGGAACTCCATGGTCTCGTTCTGCTCGTTCAGCCGGTGCTGGGCACCCGCGAGCTGCGTGTAGGAATCCTGGAGGTGCTGCGCGGCCACCGAGCTCTGCTCCTCCAGCGAGTGCACCTGCTGGCGGAGCTGGTCCAGCTCCATGCGCTCGCGGTGCGCGGTGAGCTGGGTGCTCTCCAGCTCGCGCGCCACCAGCTCGAGGCGCTCCGCCTTGAGCCGGTTGTCCTGGGAGAGCGCCGAGGTCTCGCTCTCGAGCTGGCGCATGCGCTCCTGGAACATGCCCTGCGAGCGCAGCGACTGCTCCTCGGCCACGCGCACCTCGGGCGTGATGCGGCCGTCGGCGTGCAGCCGGCGCGCGAGCGCCAGCGCCGCCATGGTGCGCATCGTCAGCACGTCCTCCACCGCCGCGGCCGGGAATGCGCCCTTCCGCGGCGAGACCACGAGCAGCAGCGCCAGCAGGTCGTCCTGGTCGGCGAGCGGCAGCACCACGCACGAGTGCCAGGGCACCGGGGCGACCAGCGGCTGGATCTGCGGCGCCTCGAACCGGTCGGGTTCATAGACCGGGGTGACCCGGAACACCTTGGTCAGCAGCGAACGACGTTCGCCGGCGTTGAAGAATGCACTGGGGCGGAAGAATTTTCGCACGAGTCGCGCGGGCAGATGGTCCACCGGGACGGTGACGTCGCGATGGTCCAGGCGGCCGCGTTCACGCTGGAAGACGCGCGTGATGCAGTCGTGCTGGCCGTCGACCAGGGCCAGCGTCGGATGCCAATCGCCTTGGTAGGCACGCAGATAGGCGAGCAGCGCGTCGACGATCCCTTCGACTTCGGCGGCGGCGGACAAATGGTCGCAGATGTCCCGCAGTTGGATCTTCGCCATGGTGCGATCCCCCGATGCTGGTCCGTAGCGAGCGTGAATCCACCCGGCATGGCAATGCCCGTGCCTGCGCACGCGTTGCGCAATGCGCGCAACGCGCGAACCGCCCGAGGCCTGCCATGAGGCTGGGGAATCGCCTACAGTGAGCGGGTCCGAACCACCTCCCTTATCTTTTGCAGGAGTCCACCATGCCCCGATTGATCGCCGATCGTCCCGTGCTGCACACGACCTCGGAGCTGGGCCGCGTGATGGCCGCCGCGCGCGCGCGCGAGCAGGCCGGCGAGCGCATCCTCCACCTCGAGCGCGGCGAGCCCGACTTCGACACGCCGCCGCACATCGTCGAAGCGCTGGCCAAGGCCGCGCGCGATGGCCATACGCACTATCCCGACGCGCACGGCGAGCGCGCGCTGCGCGAGACGCTCGTGGAGAAGCTCGCGCGCGAGAACGGCATCCGCACCCAGGTCGAGGACGTCGTGGTCACCGCGGGCGGCACCCATGCGCTCTTCCTCTCCATGCAGTGCCTGCTCTCGGCGGGTGAGGAACTGCTGGTGCTGTCGCCGCACTGGATGGCGATCCCGAAGCTCGTGGGCTTCGCCGCCGGTGCGCGCTACCGCACGCTGCCCGTGTACCTGGAGCTGCTCTCGGGCGCGTGGTCGCCCGCCGAGTTCGGCGAGCGCGTGCGCGCGGCGTTGAAGCCCGAGACGAAGGGCATCTACTTGAACACGCCGAACAACCCCACCGGCGCGGTGGTGTCGCGCGAGCACCTGGAAGCGCTGGCGGCGGTGGCGATCGAGCGCGACCTCTGGGTGCTCTCCGACGAGGCGTACGAGCACATCCTGTTCGACGGCTCCGCGCACGTGTCGATGGCGTCGCTGCCCGGGATGGCCGAGCGCACGGTGTCGATCTACACGTTCAGCAAGAGCTACGCGATGACCGGCTGGCGCATGGGCTACGCCGTGTGCCCGCCGGCGATGCGTCCGGCGATGGCGCCGCTGCTCGCGTTCTACACCACGCACGGCGTGTTCCCCTCGGTGCAGCTCGCCGCGCGCGCGGCGGTGACCGGCCCGCAGGCGTGTGTCGAGGAGATGCGCTCGGCGTACGAGGAGCGGCGCGGGCTCTTGCTCGCCGGGCTGGCGGGCGGGACGGCCGTGAGCGGGGCGGTGCCGAAGGGCGCGTTTTACATTTTCGCGAACGTCGCCGCCGCGCGCGGCACGCGCGACCTGTGGGGGATGGTCGACGAGTGGCTGGGCTTCGGCGTCGCCGCGCTCCCCGGCACCGCGTTCGGGCCGGAGTACGGCGATTACGTCCGGCTCTCGCTCGCCACGCGCGCAGAGGACGTGGCCGAGGGCGGGCGGCGGATCGCGAAGCATGCGGGGAAGTCCCAGGCCACCGAGAAAACCCCGGCTTGAGCGGCGAACCCCTGACGCGCTGGTGCCCGGAGTGCGGGGCGGGCTACGGCGACGCGATCGTCGCCTGCCCACGCTGCCGGGTCGTGCTCACCGACGAGCGGCCGGTCGGCTCCGGCGCGCCCGTGGTCGTGCACCGGGTGCCCGACGCTGCGGCGGGCGCGCTGCTCGCGGGTGTGCTCGAGCACCACGGCGTGCGCGCGTTTCTTCGCAGCGCCACGCTTCCAGGGTACGGTGAGGTGCGGCGCGACTGGGCGACGAGCGCCTGGGGCGAGCTGTTGGTGACGCCGGCCGAGGCAGCCGAGGCGCGCGAGATCATCGCCGAGTACCTGGCCGCGCTGGAGCGCGGCGGCAGCGTGCGCGACGAGGACGTGGTGAGCGGCGAGGAAGAGGGAAGCTAGGCCGTCACTCCTCGTCGTCGTCCGCTGCGGCCGCGCCCTCGTCGTCCACCATCGAGCCGTCATCCTCGGCCAGCGCCACGTCGTCGATCGTGAACGCGCCGTTCATGTTCTGCGGCAGGATCACGCGCGAGAGCGCGCACGCGAACACCTCGTCCATGGTCTCCACCGCGATCAGCTCGAGCTTGTCGCGCACGTCGAGCGGGATGTCGTCCACGTCCTTCAGGTTCGCGGCCGGGAACAGGAGCGCCCGGAACCCGGCGCGGTAGGCGGCGAGCGACTTCTCGCGCATGCCGCCCACGGCGAGCACCTTGCCGCGCAGGCTGACCTCGCCGGTCATGGCGATGTCGTGGTGGATGGCGCGGTCCGAGAGCACGCTCGCGATGACGAGACCGACCGTGATGCCGGCCGAGGGGCCATCCTTGGGCACGCCGGCGGCGGGGAAGTGCACGTGGATGTCCCAGCGGCCGAACGCGTCGGGCGGGATGTCGAGCGCCTGGGCGCGCGAGCGCACGTACGAGTGCGCCGCCTGCACCGACTCCTTCATCACCTCGCCCAACTGGCCCGTGAGCACGACCCGACCCGCGCCCGGCATCTTGATCGCCTCGACGATCAGCACCTCGCCGCCGGCCGCGGTCCACGCCAGGCCCATGGCGGTGCCGACCTCGTCCTCCTTGCCGGCCATCTCGGGCTGGTAGACGCGGTGGCCGAGGTAGCCCTCGAGCTGTGCCGGCACCACGGCATGGCGGCGCGGATCGCCCGTGGCGCGCGCACGAGCCACCTTGCGACAGATGGTGGCGATCTGGCGCGAGAGCGCGCGCACGCCGGCCTCGAGCGTGTAGTGGCGTACGATCGCGCGCACGCTCTCGTCGCCGAGTGCCAGGTCGCGCCCCGTGAGCCCGTGCTCGGTGAGCTGGCGCGGCAGCAGGAAGCGGCGCGCGATCTCCAGCTTCTCGTCTTCTGAGTAACCCGGGACCTCAATGACTTCGATGCGCTCCTGGAGCGCGTCGGGCACCAGCTCGAGCTGGTTCGCGCACATGAGCACGACCGCGTGGGAGAGGTCGATGGGCACGCCCAGGTAATGGTCGGTGAACTGCGCCGCGCTCTCGGGATCGAGTAGCTCCAGGAGCACCTCGACCACGCCGTGGCCGCCCTCGCCCACCAGTCTGTCGACGCCGTCGATCATCAGCACCGGGTTGCGTACGCCCGCCGTGCGCAGGGCGCGGAGGATCTTCCCGGGCTGAGCACCGGGCGAGTTGCGCGTCTCGCCCACCAGCTCGGCGGCGTCGCTCGTGCCCGAGACGTTCACGCGGGCGAACGGCCGCCGCAGCGCGCGCGCGACCTCCGACCCGAGCGAGGTCTTGCCGGTGCCATGCGGACCGACCACGCACAGGGCCGGACCGGGCAGGTCGTGCTTCAGCTGCCGCACCGCGAGGTATTCGAGGATGCGCTCCTTCGCCTTGCCGAGGCCGAGGTGCTCCTGCTCCAGCTCGGCCTGGACGTGGCGGAGGTCGGCGTCCTCGCCGGCGAGCGTCTCCCAGGGC
>DATLUU010000496.1:0-2024 GCA_035577885.1 Verrucomicrobiia bacterium | reverse complement strand
TGCCGGGTCGACACGGTCAGCTCCAGCTCGAGCGCGTGGATATATGCCGCGGCGGCGACGCGGTCGGCGTCCATGCGGTCGGCTTCGGCCCGGATCGCATCGCGCATCTGCGTCAGGTAGTCGAGTTCCTTCGTCTGCCGCTTGTACGCGGCATCCAGCTCGCCCGTCGCCACGTTGTCCTGTGCCTTGCGCGCCACGTCGTAGCGCACGCGGTTGCTCTGCAGCTCCTCGCGCATGATGCGGGCGCGGCCGTCGGCGTCGGCGGCGAGCCGACGCGTGCCGTCCACCATCGTCGCCGCGGCGCGGTCGCTGGCGCGCGCGTCGTCCAGCTGGTGCTGGACCTCGGCCGAGCCGCGCGGCACGTAGACGGCGAGCAGCTCGCCCATCTCGCCGCCGCGCAGGAACGATTCCGCCTGGCCGACGATGGCCGCACGCCCGGACGTGTCCGCGGACGCCTGGGCCCGGGCCTCGCGGGGGGCGGTCACGACAGCCAAGGTCCACAGGGCCGCGAGAACGATTCCGACGCGCATCATGCGAGCCTCCGGGTGGGATCCCCGCGCGCCTCCGTGCGCGGATCGGTCCCGGAACGTACCCCGGGAGCGGTGGCGTTCGCTACGCGCCCCGGTCCGGCCCCGTTCGGTCAGCTACGCGGGGCCCGCGAAGGTTGACAAGAGCCTTGCCCGGGAATCGAGTTCCCGGCAGGGCCATCGACGTCAGAATTGGTGGAGCCGTGGGAGCCGCAGCGGCCCGATCCCCGAGGCTTCAGGGCCGCAGGAAGAACGAAGGCCAGCCATGAGCCGACGTACCTTGTTCGCGGTCGCCGTTTTCCTGGCGACGCTGCTGTCACCGGCGGGCGTGCGCGCGTTCGGCGTCCACGACGTCGTCAAGCTGCACCAGCAACAGGTGAGCGATTCGCTGATCGTGCTCGCCATCCACAACAGTCACCGGGTGATCCACGTCAGCTCGGACGACTTCCTGAACCTGAAGCAGGCCGGCGTCTCCGACCAGGTGATGAGCGCGCTGCTGCGCACGGAGCAGGTGGGCTTCCAGAAGAACGCCGAGAACCACGCCGGCGTGAACCCGTACGGCTGGGCTTACTATCCCTACGGTGTGTATCTCTACCCGCGCTCGAGCGTCGTATTCGGGTTCACATACGGCTATGGCGGTTACCGCTGGCCGGTGTACCGGCCGTACGTGGGACTGCACTATCGGTACCCGTTCCGGCGCTGGTGAGTCGCGCCCGGCGCTGGCCCTGTCGGAATTCCGCATACACGCCGCTCGGGCTGAGGTAGTGTCGCGCCTGCCCGTGCGCTGACTGCCGCCTGCCAGCGGCTTCCCCCCGTGCAGCGAGCGATGTCATTGCTCGCCGCGTGCGTCACCGGGTAGCGCACTCGCCGTGAGTCCGCCGGCCCCAGTACCCGTGCCCAGGAGTGGCGCGGGGCAGGAGAGCAGGGCGCAAGTCCCCACCACAGCGTTCCCCGTACGCCGTGGCCGCCGTCGTCGAGGCAGGCTCGGGTCCGCATTGGCCCGCGGCCCTCCTCATGCACGCACGTGGAGGTCTTTGTGTTCACGCAACGCACGCATCGTGGCTCCCCACCGTTCCGCCTCTTGCTCGCTCGCTCGTCATGGTCGGGCGCGCTCGCGCTCCTGCTCGCGATCAGCTCCGGCTGCAGTCAGAAGAGTGCGACCGCGCCGGGTGCGGCCGGGTCGCAGTCTTCACGCGTCGCGGACTCGTTCCATCGCCAGAGATTCCAGGGCAAGCAGGTCCATCTCGAGGGACGCGCCTCCTCGGGCGCGCTGTGGGAGATCGACAAGCCCGCGGACTGGAACGGCGAACTCGTCCTCTACCTCCACGGCTATTCCTCCCCCACCGACCCCGTCGCGCTTCCGCACAACGAGGCGATCCGCGATTCGCTGGTCGCCCGCGGCTTCGCGGTCGCGGCCTCGAGCTTCTCGAGCAACGGCTACGCGGTGCGCGAGGGCGTGCGCGAATCCGACGACCTGAACGACGTCTTCCGGGAGCG
>DATLUU010000495.1:0-2812 GCA_035577885.1 Verrucomicrobiia bacterium | reverse complement strand
ACGCTGTTCGGCGCCGGCCTCGGCCTCGCGGCCGCGTACGCGCTCACGCGCTTCATGCAGAGCCTGTTGTTCGGCATTTCCGCCAACGACCCGCCGACGTTCGCGGGCGTCACGCTGATCCTCGCCCTGAGCTCGGCGGCCGCGGCCTGGCTGCCCACCGCGCGCGCCGTGCGCGTGGACCCCGTCGTCGCGCTGCGCCACGAATAGGAGATAACGATGGACATCCTGATCCAGGACATGAGGTACGCGATCCGCTCGCTGCGGCGCTCGCCGGGCTTCTCCGCCGTCGTGGTGGCGGTGCTGGCGCTCGGCATCGGCGTCAACACGATGATCTTCTGCATGGTCTACGGGCTCATGCTCCGGCCCTGGCCGCTGCCGCAGTTCGACCGCGTCATGACCATCACCGAGGCGAACAAGGCCCAGGGGGAAAAACACAGCGGCGTGTCGTGGCAGAACTTCCAGGACTTCCACCACGAGGTGAAGTCGTTCGCGGCGATCGGCGGCTACTGGCAGATCGGCGGCCAGGTCACGATCGGGGACGAGCCCGAGCAGCTGCACGCGGCGAACATCACCGAGGGCCTGTTCCCGGCGCTCGGCTTGAAGCCCCAGATGGGCCGCAACTTCACCGAAGAGGAGTCGACCATCTTCGACAAGAGCCTCGGCGTGGTCATGATCAGCGACCGCGTCTGGCGCCGGCGGTTCCATTCCAGTCCGGACGTGCTCGGCAAGACGGTCAAGCTGAACGGCCTCACGCGGGAGATCGTCGCGGTGACGCCGCCCGGCTTCAACTGGCCGGAGATCTCCGACTTCTTCATCCCGTGCAGGATCCACGACGAAGACAAGGCGGCGCGGGAAGACCACATCTTCTCGATCGTGGCGCGGCTCAAGCCGGGCGTGTCGAAGCAGCAGGCGGACGCGGAGATCGCCACGATCTACTCGCGCCTGCGGAACGAGCACCCGAAGGAGCTGAAGGACTGGAGCGCCAACGTCACCGGATTCGCGGACAACTGGCGGCACGGCCTGCTGGTGATGATGACGATCATGTCCATGGCGGTGGCGTTCGTGATGCTGATCGCGTGCGCGAACGTCGCCAATCTCATGATCGCCCGCGCCGCGACGCGCAAGCGCGAGATCAGCGTGCGCCTGGCGCTCGGCGCCTCGCGCGGCCGGGTCGTGCGCGCGCTGCTCACCGAGAGCCTCATCCTGTCGTTCCTCGGCGCCGCGCTCGGCGTCGTGCTCGCGATCCTCGGCAACCAGCTGTGGATCGGGATGATCCCGCTCGAGCTGCCGTTCTGGCTCAAGTTCCAGGTCGACCTGCCGGTGCTGGCGTTCACGGTGCTGGTCGCCACGCTCTCGGCCGTGCTGTTCGGCCTCCTGCCGGCGTTCCAGGCGTCGGACACGCGGCTCGCCGAGGCGATCCGCGAGGGCAGTGCGCAGGCGGGCCAGGGCCGTGCCCGGCACCGCGCCCGCAGCGCCCTGGTCGTGGCCGAGGTGGCGCTGTCGCTGACGCTGCTCGTCGCCTCGGGGCTCATGGTCCGCAGCCTGTTCGCGAAGATCGACAGCGAGAAGCTGGTGCGCACCCAGGGCGTCCTCACCGCGAACTTCCTGATGCCGATCGCGACGTGGAAGACGGACACCACCCGCCTCGAGTTCTGCGACCGCCTGCTGCCGCGGGTGCGGGAGCTCCCCGGCGTGCGCAGCGCCGCGTTCACCACGATGCTGCCGCTCAACCGCAACGACAACAGCCGGCGCGTCGTGTCCGAGACGGGAAAGCACACCGACGTCGAGCACCCCCTGCGCACGAACTTCACCGAGGTCTCGCCGGACTACTTCTCCACGCTGGGCATCGCGATCCGGAGCGGCCGTGACTTCACCTTCGACGACGGGCCGGGAGCGCCGGCGGTGGCGATCGTGAACCAGTCGCTCGCCCGCGCGCTGTGGCCGAACGAGGACCCGCTGGGCCGCCGGCTCGAGTTCCCCTCGGACGACCGCAAGCTCGGCTGGCGGACGGTGGTGGGCGTGGTCGCCGACGTGCCGCAGAACCTCGAGGACGAGGAACGCGTCAACAACGCGGTGTTCGTGCCGCACCGGCAGGAGCCCGACCAGTCCGTCACCATCGTGCTCCGCGGCGAGGGCGACCCACAGGGGCTGGCGAAGCCGCTGCGCAAGCTGATGCACGACGAGGCCGCGGACGTTCCGCTCACCGAGGTGCGCACGATGCACGACCACGTCCGCTTCTCGGTGTGGACGACACGGCTGTTCGGCTCGCTCATGGCGGTGTTCGCCGTGCTGGCGCTGATCATCGCCGCGGTCGGCCTCTACGGCGTGATGGCGTACTCGGTGGCGCAGCGCACGCAGGAGATCGGCATCCGCATGGCGCTCGGCGCCCAGGCGCGCGACGTCGTGGGCCTGGTGGTGGGGCAGGCGATGCGGCTCACGCTCATCGGCTCCGGCATCGGGCTCGCGGCGGCGTTCGCGCTCACGCGCGGCATGGCGTCGCAGCTCTTCGGCGTCTCCACCACCGACCCGCCCACCTATGCCGTGGTGGCGATGATCCTCGTGCTTTCGTCCGTGCTCGCGGCCTGGGTGCCGGCCTACCGCGCCACGCGCGTCGACCCGATGCGCGCGCTGCGGGTGGACTGAGGCGCTGCGCACCGACCAGCTCACGTCTTGCCGTCACGGGAGGGACCAGCGCCATGAACCACGCACTCGACCTGCTGCTCCAGGACGCGCGCTACGCGCTGCGCTCGCTGCGCCGCGCGCCGCTGTTCGTGCTCACGGTGCTGACGATCGTCGCGCTCGGGACCGGCGT
>DATLUU010000494.1:0-7667 GCA_035577885.1 Verrucomicrobiia bacterium | reverse complement strand
CGAGGTCCATGGCCACATCGGTGGAGAAGAACCCCATCACGCTGTCGAGAAACATCCTTGCCTCGTTCGCTGGGGTGGAACGGGAGTTGTTGGTCACGGACCCCATAGCAAGTTCGGCACCGGCCCGCGCGCGGGGCGTTCCGGTGCCGGCATGAGCCGGGGGAAGCTAGCATCGGCCGTTCGCGGGCAGCAACTGAAGCGGCGCGTCAATCAAAATTGCGTGGACCGGCAACTCGGTGTGATACAGGAAGTTACCGACGACCTTCGAAATCGGATGATGTCATGCGGCGGGCTCTGACATGTCCGGCGGGCGCAACGACTGGCCATGTCCCCCGCACTCGCCCCGCAGGCGGATCGACCCCGCGCCGGGCATGAGGCCGGCTCGTCCCCGGCCGGGGCCTGCCCGCGGGCGGATGGCTTTTTGCCATTCCGCGCCGCGAACCGGTGTATGTCATCATGAAACGGCTGGTCTCCCGCCCCGTCGTCTGCCCAAGGGGCCGTCCGGGAGGCCCCACGAAGCCAGCTTGCCGCCCGGACCGAACAGGCTCAGGCCCTTGAGGAGCCACCCTCCCGCTCGAATGTCGTCCCTCCGTCGTTTCGTCATCCTGAGCCTCGCCGTCACCGGCGGCCTCGGCTTCCTCGGGCTGCCCGGGCGCACCGCCGCGCAGACGGGGCGCTTCGCGTTCGCCGACACCACGGTGCTGCGCGACACGCTCGGCCTGCACTTCGACCACCTGCTCGAGGCCTCGGATAGCCTGGGCCGAGTGCTCGGCCGCGAGATCACGCCCGACAGCCTGCGGGCGCACATCATCCGCTATCGGCTGCCGCTGCCGCGGCTGCTGGCGATGGCCGACAGCATGCACGTGGACGTCGACTCGGTGGGCATCTACATCGACCGCGAGCGCTTCAACCCGCTCGCCGCCGCGTACACGACCGCCGGCGGCCAGACCTCGTTCAAGTACCGGAGCGGCTACAACGTCCAGAAGTCGACGACGACGTGGCTCAACGGCGCCGACTTCCTGCTCCAGCGAGGCACGATGCTGATCCGCAACAACACCGACATCAGCATCGACCGCACGAACGCGAGCAACGGCCTGAGCCTGCGCCAGAACCGCAACTCGACCTCGGAGGCCACCTGGCGCGTGTCGAAGAACCTGTCCATGGGCGGGCTCGCCACGCTCACCGGCTACGACGCCTCCGATCCCGGCGGGGTCTCTGACAACCAGGAGCGCACGACCAATCTCCAGTTCTCCTCGCGCTCGAAGCAACGGTACGGGCCCGGCGCGACCTCGGACCTGAACCTGCTCACCGGCTTCTTGAGCGTCACCAACGTGTCCACGATCAAGCGCGGGTTCTCCGGCGACCTGAACGGCCACTCGCGCATCGAGCGCGGCGATTGGTTCTCCCACGATTTCACCGCGATCGTGAACGGCAACCTCTCACGCACGCGCCGTCCCGCGTCCACGATCACGCTCGGCACCCACGACCTCGCCGGGAACCTGCGTGGCGGCCTGCAGCTCTACCAGGCGACGCCGCTGGGCCTGAACGTCAACTACAGTTCGCGCCGCTCCACGGTGGAGTCACCGACCGATGCCGACACGGTGAACAAGATCATCACCACGGTCGCCAGCACGGATGCCACACTGCGGCTGCGGCAGAACAACGATCTCTACGTGAGCCTGACCGGGAACGCCGGCCTCAATTTCCAGCTGCAGGGCGACGCCTACGACAAGGGGTGGAAGGCGCAGGGCCGCTGGGTCCAGGGCCTGTGGGCGCTCGACGCCGACGGCGGCAATGCGATCTTCCTGCAGAAACGCCCGCGGCGAAGCGGTGCCGGTGGCTACGACGAGCACCGCGACGGCCGCCAGGCGGAAGCCACGCTGCAGCGCCCGCTCAGCCGCCGGCTCACGGCGCAGCTCCATGGTGAGATCGGTCTCACTCAATACCGCTCCACCGCCACCGCCGACTCGGCGAGCCCGCCGACGCCGCGCGACGACTACCGGCAGATGTACCGCATCCAGGCCACGTACGAGCCCACGGAGAAGTTCATCACCAATGTGGCGCTGGAGGTGAGCCTGGCTCGCTCCATCAACCTGCCCTCCACGAGCACGTCCAACAACACCGACACGCGCTCGTATCGCGCCACCTGGACCTGGAGCTACCGGCTGATGCGCGGGCTCACGGCGTCGCAGACGAACGCCATCCAGTCCGACTACCAGTTCTTCCCGTTCGCGCCCGAGCGCAACGACCTGGGGCTGGACTACAACTCGGTGACGAACCTGAACGCGGTGATCACACCGCGGCTCTCGATCGTGGTCACGCACGCCGCGCGCCAGCACCCGCACGGCGACTGGCGCGTGCTCCCGGACGGCAACGGCGTGCTGCTGCCGTCCGACGAGAACCTCAACTACAACCTGGTGGCCCAGGTGGTGTGGGCGGTGTCGCAGGGCATCTCGCTCAGACTGCAGCCGCAGTACCTCGCCACCGACCGCACCGGCACCACGAACGGCGTGGAGACGAAGACGCTGACGACCCGCCGGCTGGGGCTGGATGGCGGGGTCAACCTCGACATCCCGCTCGGAAAGAGCGGCCACGTGATCGGCGACGTGTCGAAGAAGCTCAGCGACGACCGCTCCACCACCTACCTGGGCGGCGTGCCGAACCCGTCGCCGCTCGCGCGGCAGGACTACTGGTTCGGCTCGCTGTCGCTGACCTGGGACCTGTGATCATGACCCGCACCCACGCACACCGCATTCCGGGCGTCCCGGCGCTGGCGATGCTCGTGTTCGTGCTCCTGCTCGGGGGATGCACGAACCCGTTCCAGCCCGCGGATCCCGAGCCCCCGAGTGGCGACGCCATCATCGAGGACTTCAGTTCGATCGAGGCCATGTTGAGCACCGTGGAGACCGCGATCGCGACGCGGTCCACGAGCGGCGCCAACGCCTACATCCACGCCTTCGCCGATTCCACGACCGCCAGCGACCGCGCGTTCCGCGCCTACCACGACCCGGCGGTGAAGGCGGCCTGGCTTGCGCTCCCGGGAGCGGGTTCGGCGCCGGAGCCGTGGATGCGTCAGAACGAGCTCGGCGTGCACTCCGAACTGTCCCGCATCCGCCCCAACGACCCCTACGTCTTCCTGTTCCGGCCCGATGGGGGCTCCGAGAACGACGCGGACATCAGTCCGGACGTGAGGTTGATCCACCGCCACTACGTGTTGAAGGCCAAACCCGTGAGCTCCGACACGGTCCTCATCGTCTCCGGGTTCGCCGATATGCTGGTGCAGAAGGCCAACGGCCGCTATTCGATCTTCGAATGGCGGGATCGGGTCGACCCCCAATACGGCGTGAACTCGGTGGATGTAAAATCATTCACCTACGAGCGCCTGGAGTCCCAGTAGCCCATGAGCCGCACGAGGAGCTTCAACATGAGACGCGTCGCACCCGGCCTCGCAGCCCTGGCGCTGCTCGTCACCCTGGCCGGCTGCTTCAATCCGTTCCGGCCGGAGGTGCTGAACCAGCGCGTCACCACCACCGCCCCGACGCCGAACTCGCCGCAGAACGCGGTGAAGCTGTTCGAGTGGTGCTGGGTGAACCGCGGCGTGAACGAATACCGCGAGCTGTTCACCGACGACTACGTGTTCATCTCCGCCAGCACCGACTCGGCCGGGAATCCGAGCCGTGACATCCAGGCGCGGCGCGACGACGAGGTGCAGATCGCGGAGAACATGTTCATCGGCTCGGCCGACAAGCCGCCCGCAGAGCAGATCACGCTGCTGTTCGACCAGAACCTGATCGCGTTCCCGGATTCGAGCCCGGGCAAGAATCCCTGGTGGCACCGGCAGGTCCGCACCTCGGTGAACCTGAAGGTGCGCATCGACTCGGGCAACACCGTCGAGGTCACGGGAAACGCGCTGTTCTTCCTCACCCGCGGCGATTCGGCGGCGATCCCGCAGGAGTTGATCGACCGCGGTCTCAAGCCCGCGCCGGGCGACACCACGTCGAGCCAGGCACTGCGCTGGTGGATCGAACGCTGGGAGGACGAGACGATCGTGCCCGGCACGAACATCCGCTCCGCGCCCGTGCGATCGGCGCAGAGCCCGTCCATCGGCCCGTACATCGAGATGTCGATGGGCGACCTGAAGCGCCTCTACGAGACGCGGCGCTAGCGCCACCCGGGTCGCAGCGCGGCGCGACCGACGGGCTTGTGCGCGCGTTCCGCGCGCGCCTATAGTGGCCGGCGCTTCGCTTCAGTCGCTCCTCCCGGCCGTCCGGCCGGGCGACCCGCCCCGACCGAGCGCGCGCCGCCGAGCGCGCGTGGAGGCCCCATGGCCGTCGCCGTCAACAGCCAGTTGAACCCGCTCGAGAACGCCGAACGGCAGTTCGAGGAGGCCGCGACCCGGCTCAAGCTCGACGCCGGCGTGAAGGACATGCTCAAGAAGCCGCGCCGCGCCACGATCCAGTGGCTGCCGGTGATGATGGACGACGGCGCCATCCGCATGTTCGAAGGCTTCCGCGTCCAGCACAACATCGCGCGCGGCCCCGCCAAGGGCGGCATCCGCTTCCACCCGGACGTCTCGCTCGAGGAGGTCTCGGCCCTGGCGTCGTGGATGACGTGGAAGTGCGCGGTCGCGGACATCCCGTTCGGCGGCGGCAAGGGCGGCATCAAGGTGGATCCGCGCGTGCTCTCCAAGGCGGAGCTGGAGCGGCTGACGCGGCGCTACGCCGCCGACCTCTCCGACCTGTTCGGTCCCGAGAGCGACGTGCCGGCGCCGGACGTGAACACCGGTGAGCGCGAGATGGCGTGGATCGCGGACACGTACTCGATGCACGAGCGGCGCACGGAGCTCGGCGTCGTGACCGGGAAGCCGATCGAGGTGGGCGGCTCGCAGGGACGCCGCGAGGCGACCGGCCGCGGCGTGATGATCTGCGTCGAGCAGATGTGCAAGTACCTGAAGATGCCACTCCAGGGCGCACGCGTGGCCGTGCAGGGGTTCGGCAACGTCGGCGGCGTCTCCGCCGACCTGCTGGCGCGCGAGTGCGGCGCCAAGGTCGTGGCGGCCTCGGACGTGACCGGCGCGATCGTGAACGACGCCGGCCTCGACGTCCCGGCGCTGATCAAGTACTCGAGCGAGAACCGCCGCGGCGTCGCCGGCTTCCCCGGCGCCCGGCCGCTGCCGGGCTCGGTCATCGAGGTGGACTGCGACATCCTGGTGCCGGCGGCGCTCGAGAACCAGATCACCAGCGACAACGCCGGCCGCGTGCGCGCGCGCATCGTCGCCGAGGGCGCGAACGGCCCCACCACGCCGGACGCGGACAAGATCCTCGAGGACAAGGGCGTGCACGTGATCCCCGACATCCTCTGCAACGCGGGCGGCGTCACCGTGAGCTACTTCGAGTGGGTGCAGAACCGCATGGGGTTCTACTGGCCGGAGTCCGAGGTGAACTCGCGGCTGCGCGAGAAGATGGTGAAGGCGTTCGGCGACGTCATCGCCATGAAGGAGCGCACCGACGCCGCCTCGCCCGGCGCCAAGGTGTCGCTGCGCATCGCCGCCTACATGGTGGCGATCCAGCGCGTGCTGCGCGTGCACGAGCTGCGCGGCATGTACGCCTGACCGTCGATCCGGAGAAGCGAAAGCCCCGGGAGTCACGCTCCCGGGGCTCTTGCTTGGGTGCTCCCCGCGCGCGCCAGCGCGCGGGGCTGTCCATCAGAACCGGAACGTCAGTCCCAGGTGCTGCACGTCGTTGAAGAAGTCGCTCACCGACTGGCCGGCGTAGTCGACGTCCATCTTCGCGGTGCCGAGCGGGATCTGCACCCCGAGCCCGTAGGTGAGGCCGAAGATGTCGCTGCTGCTCGACGTCGCCTTGTAGCCGAGCCGGAGCGCGAACTGCTTGCGATAGACGTACTCGCCGCCGAACCGGAACTCGTCGACGTTGAAGCTGTTGCTCTGGTAGACGCCGTGGACCGTGAGCGCGTTCTGGCCCACCATCACCGGGTAGGACACGCTTCCCGAGAACAGCGACGGCAGCTCCGCCGTCGACGTCGACAGCGACAGCGTGCGGTTCGCCGCCTGCGGATCGTCCTCGGGCAGCAGGATGTTGCGGTCCATGTCCTCGCCGCTGAAGTGCTGCGCGCCGCCGAAGTTCTGCATCGCGGCGCCGAGCCGGATGCCGCGCACGCTCGTGTCGTACTGGAAACCGAAGTCGAACGACACGTTCGTGGCGCCCGTCGACATCACCTTCTCCGTGACGAGCTTGATCGAGCCGCCGAAGTTGACGCGGTCCGTGAGCGACTTGGCATACGACAGCCCCAGCGTGGTGAACGTGGGCTGGATGATGTCGCCGGTGCCGTCGGGCGCGTCCTCCGTGGTGCGGATGATGTCCCCGATGCTCAGCACCTTGACGTTCAACCCGACGCGTCCCAGCGTGCCCACCGTCTGCGCCAGGGCGACGTAGTTCAGGTTCATGTCGGCGATGTAGTTGGCATGGCTGAACAGCACCTCGGTGTTGCTGGTGCTGGTCGCCAATCCGGCCGGGTTCCCGAACAGCGACTCGACGCCGGTCACGGATGCGAGATCCGAGTACGCCAGCGCCACGCTCCGGGCTCCGACCATGATGCGCGCCGCGGAGTTGCCGCCGGTACCGAGCCGCTCCTCGGTGCCGGCCCACGCGGGCCCTGCAAGCAGCGCGAGCGCGGCCAGGGCCGCCAGCGCCGCGAGAGCCTTCCTCAGTCGATCGTTCATCGTCTCCACTCCTTGTCTGTGCCGGTTGAGGTCGTTCATGGGTTCGAGGCCGTCAGAAGTTGTTCAGGCGCTCCTTCTCCATGAACACCGCCACCTTGCCGGTGGTCGTGCCCACGCCCGGCGCATCGATGTGGAAGATGTAGACGCCACTGCCGATCGGGAGTCCGTGATCGGTGTTGAGGTCCCACGTCGCCTGCGAGGTGTTGTCGTTCTTCTCGATGGTGCGCACCAGATCACCCGCCAGATTGAACAGTCGTATCGTGCATCTGGCCGGCAGGTGCGTGAACTTGAGCACGCGATTGAAGCGGTTGAGCTCGTATTGCGAGTGCGCGAAGTAGGGGTTCGGCACCGCCCGCACCCGTCCCAGCTCACCCTTGGCGAGCGAGGCGTTGAACGGGTTCGGAGCCGAGGTCGTGAACGTGAACTCGTCGTACGGACTGGACGGGATGCTGGTGAGGAACTGGAGCTTGTCCCCCGCCGCCGGAGCCGCACCCGCCGACGCCGCGAGCGGCCACACCGCGTAGCGCGCGTCGAGCTGGCCGGCCAGCACGTCCCGCAGCTCGGGATCGTTCACCGTCGGCGGCGGCTTGAAGTACGCCGAGTCCGGCGTGGCGTCGCCGAAGTACGGCTTGTCGAGCAGCCACACGATCTCGCGCCCGCCGTCGCCGGACTCGCTCGGATCCCACTTGCCGTTCATGTTGGGCGAGGCCGGCGGGCCCTCGTTCTCGAGGAACGCGGCGTTCAGCTGCACGTTCGCGTCGGTGTCCCAGACCTGGAAGGGCACCGGGACGTAGTCCTGGATGAAGTAGACGCGGTTGCCGCCCGTGTCGTGCGTGCGCAGGTAGCGGTAGGCCATCTGCCCGCCCCCCGGGGCCCCGGTGAGGGTGCCGTCGTTGAAGCGCAGCTCGACATTGTGTGTCGTCGTCGA
>DATLUU010000493.1:0-7353 GCA_035577885.1 Verrucomicrobiia bacterium | reverse complement strand
GACGAGATGGCGTGCTCCAGCTCCGGGGTCACCGCGGGCGTCGGCGCGTACGCGCCCATGCCGCCCGTGTTGGGCCCGCGGTCGCCGTCGAACGCGCGCTTGTGGTCGCGCACCGCGGGCAGGAGCAGGTGTCGCTCGCCGTCACAGATCGCCACGACGGAGGCCTCTTCCCCGCTCACGTGCGTCTCCAGCACCACGCGCCGACCGCTGTCACCGAACCGATCCCCCTGCAGGCACTCGCGCAGGAACGCCTCTGCCTGTGCGGCTGAGGACGTCACCAGCACGCCCTTCCCCGCCGCGAGCCCGTCCGCCTTCACCACCCACGGCGGCCCGAGGCGCGAGAGCGCGGCCACGGCCTGCGGAAGCTCCGTGAACTCGGCCGCCGCGGGCGTGGGCACGCCCGCCTCGCGCATCAGCTCCTTGGCGAACCACTTGCTCGACTCGAGCCGAGCCGCCGCGCGCGATGCGCCCGAGACCGCGAAGCCCGAGGCGCGCAATGCATCCGAGACGCCCGCGGCGAGCGGGGCCTCGGGTCCGACGACGACCAGCGACGGCTGCTCTCGACGCGCCAGGTCCACCACCGCCGCGGGATCGTTCGCGTTCACCGAGACGCTGCGGAAGCGCTGCGCCATGCCGTCGTTGCCGGGGGCGACCACGACCTCGGGAGCATCCGGGTCGCGCTCGAGGCGCCATGCCAGCGCGTGCTCGCGGCCGCCCGAGCCCAGCACGAGGATGCGGTTGGACATGGCGCTAAAACTAGGCGAATCCCGCCGCACGCGCGAGCGCGGCGAAGCGCTCGCGGCCGCGGCCGGCGACGACGCGGCCCTGCTCGTCCCAGCACACGGCGAGGTCCACCGGCAGGGCGACCTCGGCGGCGAGCGCGAACTCGAGCGCGGCGCGCTCGCCACCGCGCGCGCGCGCGCCGGCCAGCGCCAGCCGCGTGCGTGCGGAAGCGACACCCGGCACCAGGAGGTAGGGCCCCCCGACCACGCGACCGGCCGCGGCGAAGCCGCGGCCCATGCAAAGTACGCCCTCGGCTTCGCGCAGCTCGTCGTCCAGCTCGAGCGGCGTGCCGTCGCCGGCCCGGCCGGCGGTGAACGTGGCGCCGTCGGGCTCGTGCGCGAACGCGGCGAGCGAGAGCGTGCGGCGGAGCTGCGCGGCGCGCGCGCGCACGTCGGGAGCGCTCGCCGCGCCATCGTGGCCGAGCAGCACGAACTGCCGGCCGCGCGGTACGCCGACGCGCTCGAGCGCGCTCGAGACCTCGGCCAGCGCGGGGACGAGCCGGGGGTCGTCGACGGCCTCGGCGACGATCGCGGTGACGAGCGGCGCCGTGAACCGTGCGGCGAGCCCGCCCTCCGGCGCGCCTGCGAGCGAGCCGAGCGCCTCGCGCACCGCGCGCGCGACCTCGTCGGGGTCGCTCACGAGCGCGCGCGCGCGGCCAGTTCCTCGCGGAGCAGCTTCTGCACCTCCTGCGGCACCGCCTGGCCGCCGCTCTTCTTCATCACCTGGCCGACGAGGAAGCCGAAAGGTCGCTCCTCGCCCGCGAGCACCTGCGCGACGACGGACGCATTCTCTTCCATGACCGCACGCACGAGCGGGCGCAGCTTCGCATCTCCCGAGATCGCTGGCGCGCCCCCGGTGACGAACAGCGTGTTGGGGTCCGCGCCACGCAGCATCACCTCTTCCAGCATTCCCTTGGCGGCCGTTGCGGTGACGCTGACGGACTCGACCCGCGAGATGAGTGTCGCGAACGCCTTCGGGGGAGCGAATCGCGAGCGGAGATCCGACACCTCGCGCCACGCCGAGCCCTCGTACCGGAGAAGCTGCGACGACACCCAATTGGAAGCGGACTTGGCGCTGACGCCCAGTGCGATCAGCTCCTCGAGGTAGTCGGAGAGCTCGCGAGACTGCGTCAGGACACCGGCATCGTAGGGCGTGAGGCCGAGCACATCGCGGAAGCGCGCCTCGCGCGCCCACGGCAGCTCCGGCGCCGCCGCGCGCAGCGCGGCGATCCGTGGCTCGCTCACGCGCAGCACCGGCAGGTCGGGCTCGGGGAAGTAGCGGTAGTCGTGCGCGTGCTCCTTGCTGCGCATGATCGCCAGCCGGTCGCGGTCGGCGTCGTAGAGGAGCGTCGCCTGCGACACCCGCCCGCCCTCGGTGACGAGCGCGGTCTGGCGCGCGATCTCCGCGGCCACGCCGCGCTCGACACCCTTGATCGTGTTCAGGTTCTTCAACTCGGTCTTGGTGCCGAGCGTGGTGGCGCCCGCGGGGCGGATGCTGACGTTGGCATCGCAGCGGAGCTGGCCCTTCTCCATGTCGCCATCCGAGATGCCGAGCCAGCGCACGAGCCGGCGGAGCGCGGTCAGGAACGCGGCGCATGCCTCGGGGCTCTCGAGCACGGGCTCGGTCACCAGCTCGAGCAACGGCACGCCGGCGCGGTTGAAGTCCACGCGCGAGAGCCTGCGGTCGCCGTGGCGCTCGGGATGGAACGACTTCCCCGCGTCCTCCTCGCAGTGGATGCGCGTCAGGCGCACGGCTTCAGGCCCACGCTCCAGCACGATCGTCAGCTCGCCGCCCTCGCACAGCGGCCGGTCGTACTGCGTCACCTGGTAGTTCTTGGGCATGTCCGGATAGAAGTAGTTCTTGCGCGCGAACACGCTCTCGGGAGCGATGCGACAGCCGAGTGCGAGGCCGAGCCGGAGCGCGAACTCGATCGCGCGCTCGTTCGTGCGCGGCAGCGCGCCGGGAAGCCCGAGGCACACGGGGCAGACGTTCGAGTTGGGAGGGGCGCCGAACGTGTTCGGGCAGCCGCAGAACATCTTGCTCCGGGTCTTGAGCTGGACGTGGCACTCGAGCCCGATCACCGCTTCCCAGGCCATGCGAACTCCCGTTCGTAACCCTTTGTCATGTCGCCGGTTCTTCCCTCGGCCTCGAGCGCGCGCGCGGCCCGGAGCAACACCGGCTCGGCATCGGCGGGCCCGAGCAGCTGCACGCCCACGGGCAGTCCGCCCGCAAGCCCCATGGGCACGCTCAAGCCCGGGATGCCGGCCAGGTTCGCGCCGATCGTGAACACGTCGGAGAGGTACATGGCCAGCGGGTCATCGGTCTTCTCCCCCAGCGCGAACGCGAGCGTGGGCGTTGCCGGCATCAGCATCAGGTCGCAGCGCGCGAACGCGGCCGCGTACTCGCGCACGATGCGCGTGCGCGCGCGCTGGGCCTTGAGGTAGAACTCGTCGTGATAGCCGGCCGAGAGCGCGTACGTGCCGAGCAGGATCCTGCGACGCACCTCGGGACCGAAGCCCTCGCCCCGCGTGCGCGCGTAGAGCGCGGTGAGCTCGTCAGCGCTCGCGCGCTGCCCGTAGCGCACGCCGTCGAAGCGGGCGAGGTTGCTGCTCGCCTCCGCGGTGGCGAGCAGGTAGTAGATGGCGACCGCGAACGTGCCCGGCAGGAACTCGAACGGCACCCGCGTCGCCCCCGCGCGTTCGAGGTGCCCGGCCGCGGTCTCCAGCGCTGTGACGATCGCGCCGTCGACACCTGCGCGCCACAGGTTCGCGGGCCAGCCGAAGCGGAGTCCCTTCACTCCCGCGTCCCACGTGCTCACGTCGGGCGCAGGGCCCTCGCGCATGCTGGCGTCGAACGGATCGTCGCCCGCGAGCACTTCGTAGGCTTCCGCCACGTCACCCACGTGCCGCGCGAAGATCCCCACCTGGTCGAGTGATGAACCGAACGCCACGAGCCCGTAGCGAGAAAGCCGGCCGTACGTGGGCTTCAGGCCCAGCACCCCGCAGAAAGCGGCGGGCTGGCGCACCGAGCCGCCGGTGTCGCTGCCGAGCGCCAGCGGCACGAGCCCGTAGGCCACGGCCGCGGCGGGTCCGCCCGACGAGCCGCCGGGGACGCGCGTGAGGTCGTAGGGATTGCGCGTGGGGCCGAAGGCGCTGAACTCGGTGGACGACCCCATCGCGAACTCGTCCATGTTCCCCTTCCCCACCACCACCGCGCCCACCTCGCGCAGCCGGCGCACCACGGTGGCGTCGTAGGGCGAGCGCCATTGGCCGAGGATGCGCGAGCCGCACGTGGTGGGATGGTCCACGGTGCAGAGGTTGTCCTTGAGCAGCACCGGGACACCGGCGAGCCTCGCCGACGTTGGAGCTTTGGCCGCGGCGCGCGCGCGCGCGTCCGCATCGGTGCTCAAGACGGCGTGGACCTCGCGCTCCCAGCGCGCGGCCGGGCCTTCGAACCCGGCGGCGGCGGCCGCGGCCGCGGTGAGACGCCCCGCGCGCACGTCGGCGGCGATCGCGCGCGCGCTCTTCTGCCAGGTCTCGACCGCGGTCACGGCTCCAGATCCTCCACGACCGGCGGCACGAGGAAGCACCCGCCCTCGGCTTCGGGCGCGTTCGCGAGCGCGGTCTCGGCAGCGAACGTGCGGCCGTCGGGCTCGTCGGCGCGCAACGCGGCAGCCGCGGGCGCGAACGCCGTGAGCGGCTCGTCGGAGAGCTCGAGCTGGTTCAGCGTGGCGGCGAACTCCAGCACCTTGGAAAGCTCCACCGCGAGGCGGTCGAGCTCCCCTCCGGGCACGTGGAGCCTCGCCAGCTCCGCGATGCGCGCGGCCTCGGCGCGGTCAATCGCCATCGTCGATCCCGGTCACGAACCGCGCGTAGACCTTCTTGATGGCGCCGGTGAAGCGCACCGTGAGCTTCAAGTCGGCGCCGTCGCCGTCGGCCTCGAGCACCGTGCCCATGCCGAACGTGTCGTGCGCCACGCGCCGGCCCACGGCGCGGCGGGCGCTCGCGCTCCGGCCGCTGCTCACGAGCGGGATCCCGGGCGAGGCGTGCGCGCCGCTCGCGTCGTCGCCGAACGCCCCATCGTGCACCTCGTCGTCGTCGCGGAAATGCCACGTCCGGCGCGCGCCGCCCGGCGAGCCGGTGCGCGCGCTGCGACCGCCGAACCCGCCCCCGTCCTCGCGCTCGAGCAACGCCTCGGGGATCTCGCCCACGAAGCGCGACACCGCGGCACCCCGGGCGCCGTCGTAGCGGCGCCGGTACGCGGCTGCCGTGAGCAGCACCTCGTCGCGCGCGCGGGTGATGGCGACGTAGAAGAGCCGGCGCTCCTCCTCCAGCTCGGCCGTGGTCTCGAGCGAGGTGGCGTGCGGCATCAGCCCCTCTTCCAGCCCCGCCACCGCGACCGCGTCGAACTCGAGGCCCTTGGCGTTGTGCACCGTCAGCAACAGCACGCGATCGCCCTCGCTCGTCCGGTCGGCGTCGGTGAGCAGCGAGCACTCGGAGAGCCAGGCGAGCAGGTCGCTGGTCGGCGCATCGCCCGCATCCTCACCGGGCTCGCCGGCGGCGAGCCCGGAGCCCGTGAGCCCCCGCGTCGCCGAGAATCCCGCGGCAGCGGCCCCGAGCTCCTCCACGTTCCGCCGGCGGTCCTCGAGATCCTCGTCGCTCGTGGCTTCGAGGTGGTCGAGGTAGCCGCTCTTCTCGAGCAGCAGCGCGAACACGCGCTCGACCGGCTCGTCGAGGTGTGCACGCAGCTCGTCCATGAGCGCGACGAAGGCCGCGGCGCCGGTCTTGGCGGCGCCCTTCAAGGCGCCGTCGGCCACGAGCGAGCGGAGCGCGCCGACCGGGTCGGCGCCGGGGGCGACCAGGCGCGCGCGCACCTGCGCCTCCACGGCGGGGCCGAGCCCGCGCCGCGGCGTGTTCCAGACGCGGAAGAACGACGCCTGGTCCAGCGGGTTGACCGCGAGCCTCAAGTGGGCGAGCACGTCCTTCACCTCGCGCCGCTGGAAGAACGACAGCCCCCCCACGATCTCGTAGGGGATGCCGTGCTGGCGCAGCTCGGTCTCGAGCGCGCGCGACTGGGCGTTCGTGCGGTAGAGCACCGCGCACTCGGCGAGCCGCCGGCCACGCGCCTGCTGGCGCTGCAGCCAGTGGCGCACGCGCCGCGCCTCCGCGGTCTCGTCGGCGGTGAGCGCGAACGCGATCGGCGCGCCGGCCTCGCGCTCGCTCCACAGCGTCTTCCCCTTGCGCGCGGCGTTGTGCGCGATGACCGCGTTCGCGGCGTCGAGGATGTTGCGCGTGCTGCGATAGTTCTGCTCGAGACGCAACGTCACCGCGCCGGGGAAGGCGCGCTCGAAGTCGAGCACGTTCGCGAGGTCGGCGCCGCGCCAGCCGTAGATGCTCTGGTCGTCGTCACCGACCACGAACACGTTGCCGTGGACCGCGGCGAGCGAGTGGACGAGGCGGAACTGGGCGTGGTTCGTGTCCTGGTACTCGTCCACGAGCACGTGGCGGAAGCGGCGCGACCAGCGCTCGCCGGCCTGCGGATGGTCGAGCCAGAGCCGCACGGTCTCGGCGATCAGGTCGTCGAAGTCGAGCGCACCGGCGCGCCGCAGCGCCGCCTGGTAGCGGCCGTAGATCTTGGCCACCTGCTTGTCGAACTCGTGCTGCGCCACGCGCTCGGCCTCGGCCGGCGTCACCAGCGCGTTCTTGGCGTCGGAGATACGGCCCAAGACGGTCCCGAGCCGGTACACGGTGTCGGGGAGCGCGGCGTCCTTGATCAACTCGCGCAGGATCGACTCCTGGTCGTCGCGGTCGTAGATCGTGAAGCCGGGCGGCAGGCCGAGCGTGCCGGCTTCCCGCCGCAGGATCCTGAGCGCGGTGGCGTGGAACGTGCCGATCCACAGTGACGACGCGGGGGGGCCGACGCTCGCCTCGATGCGGCCGCGCATCTCGCGGGCGGCGCGGTTCGTGAACGTGAAGGCGAGGATGGCGTACGGGGGGACGCCTCGCTCGAGCAGCTGGGCGACGCGGCCGGTCAGGACCCTGGTCTTGCCCGAGCCGGCGCCGGCGATCACCAGCGCGGGGCCGTCGCCGTGCTCCACGGCGGCGCGCTGGGCTTCGTTGTAGGAGGAATCGGTCAAGGTCGCTCCGTGAGGTGCGTTCGGGAGGCTCACGGGAATCTAGCGGAGTGGGCTGGACGGCTCCACTTCTGCAGATCCTTGCTTCCAAGCGTGGTTGTCTGTCCCTTCTGCGGTCACCTGCGGGTCACGCGGGGCGCGGGGGACGGTATCTTCGGCTTCGCCGAAGACCCCCGCGCCCCGCCGACACGCTCGCGGGCGCGGACACTAGAAGCCGGTGGCGTGTCCCTCCGTGACTCGTCCGATGTCGGCCTCGATTCAACGCTCGATTTCAGCGCTCGAGGACGGGTCACCCCCTCGCGCTATCGCGTCAGCACGAGTCTCGTGGTCGCCTCGGCGCTGCCGGCCTGGACGTGGACGAAGTAGAGGCCGCTCCGGGCGGTGGATCCCTTGTCGGTGCGGGCGTCCCAGTGGACGTGGTGGGCGCCGGCGGGCAG